>JADCEL010000039.1 GCA_020250125.1 Rhodobacter sp. | reverse complement strand
GTTTCCTGTTCCCGCCCGGACTGGCGAAAGCCCTGCCCCCGCTTCCATGGCAGGGGCCATCGCCCCTGCCACAGCGAAGCGCCGGGATCAGGACCGGCCGGGGGCCAAAGCCCCCGGCCAGCGCCCGACCCGCCCCTGGCGGGCGCTTCTCGCCCGCCGGGTCGGGTGCTGGCCTCTGTCCCTCCCGGACCCGCCGGTCTGCGGGGCACTGTCCCGCGCGGGCGGGGGAAACGCCGGTCGTGTTTCCTGTTCCCGCCCAAAGGGGCAATCCCTGTCCCCGGACCGCAAAGACCTTCCCGGCAGGCAGGCGGTCGGATTGCTGTTTCAGCACCCTGTCAGGGCAGGGCCGGGCCGGTTGCCCGCCGCAGGATCAGGGCATCCGTCGCGGTGCCATCCGGGGCATGGTAGTAGGCCCGCCGCCGACCCGCCTGGCCGAATCCTGCCGACCGGTACAGCCCCAGTGCGGCGGCGTTTCCCGCGTCAACCTCCAGAAACACCGCCGATGCGCCGCGCGCTGCGCATTCCGCCAGAAACAGGTCCAGCAGGCGGCGCCCCAACCCCTGCCGCCGTTCGGCGGGCGCAACGGCGATGGTCAGCAACTCGGCCTCGCCGGCCACCACCTGACCCAGCGCAAAGCCGCCCGGCTGTGATGTCAGCACGGTTGCCGGGGCTGCAAGAAGGGTCCCGAACTCGGACACCGTCCAGGGGCGGGGCACGGTAAAGCACCGCGCGTGCAGCCCTGCCAGACCTTCCGGGGTCATGGCAGAATGACCGGCGGCGGTTCGGCGGGCAGGGCGGCATCGGCCGCACGAAGGTACACGGGGGCCGGGCGGGGGTGCGGCGTGCCAAGGCGCGCCGCCGCCAGCCGGGCAATCGCCACGGCCATGGGGACGGGCTGCCGGTACACGGCACCGCCGGTGTGCAAGGCCAGGTCTTCGGCGCGGTACCCCACAAGGGGCCTTCCCCTGATCTCGTCCGGCAGGTCGGGCGGTTCCACCAGCTGCGGGTCAATCCCCCTGCCCGCCAGCCACAGGGCCCCGCGCCGCGCGTCCAGCAGCGTCACCACATCGTCGGGCAATCCCGCCGCCAGCGCCTCGAACCCGCTGATGCCGATGGCGGGAATGCCAAGGCCCAGGGCCAGGCCGCGCGCCGCCGCCACCGAAATCCGCACGCCGGTGAAATTGCCGGGACCGGTGCCCACACCGATGGCCGACAGCCCCGCGTAACCGACCTGCGCTTCGGCCAGAACCCCGGCCAGAAGGGGCATCAGGCGTTCGGCCTGACCCTTGTCCATCAGTTCGGCGCGCTGGGCCAGAATGCGGGTGCCGGAAACGACAGCGGCCGCGCAATGCGCGGCCGATGTATCGAAAGCCAGAACAACAGGCTCAGGCGGCAACGGGCCGCACCTCCAGTACCTCGGGGATGTAATGGCGCAGCAGGTTCTCGATGCCCATCTTGAGCGTCAGCGTCGAAGACGGGCAACCTGCACAGGCCCCTTGCATGTGCAGATACACCACGCCCCGGTCAAAGCCGTGAAAGGTGATGTCGCCGCCGTCCTGCGCCACGGCGGGCCGCACGCGGGTATCGAGCAATTCCTTGATCTGGCGCACGATGTCGCCATCTGGGCCGTCATGGCCTTTATGCCCCGATGCCGCCTGTTCGCCTTCCAGAACCGGTGCGCCTGACTGGTAATGTTCCATGATCGCCCCAAGGATCGCGGGCTTCACATGGTCCCAGGCGGTTGCCTCGGCTTTCGTCACGGTAACGAAATCGGTCCCGAAAAACACGCCCGTCACGCCGCCCGCGGCAAAAATCCGCCTTGCCAGCGGGGACGTCTGGGCAGCCTCCGCACTGGGGAAATCGGCGGTGCCCAGATCCAGCACCGTCTGTCCGGGAAGGAATTTGAGCGTGGCGGGATTCGGGGTGGATTCGGTCTGGATGAACATTGTGGTCTCCGACGGTTCTGTGCCGATATGTGCCCTGGGGGGCGGCATGTCAAGAATTGGAATGATTCCAGGGATGACGGTCGGCCACGGCCCCGCGCGCTTGCGCGTCGTCCGGCAGCGGCTGAACGCGGAAGGCCGCAGGACCCTTTCCGGCGGGGGCGGATCGGCCGGCAAGATCATTGCCGTTGGTCACGCGCGCTTTCGCCCCCCTTCTTGCCCGCCCGGAACCGTTCCTGAAATTGCCGCCGGATGTCCGGACACCCTTTCTGCGGCCTGCGAAGGCCCGGTCCCGGTTTGCCGCAGGTCCTTATCCTTTTGCGGCCGGCCCCTGCCGGCGCAAGCCGTGACGGAAAACACCGTGACCGTTCCGCGCTTTTCTTCCCGCTTCGGATGTGCGGTGCCGCGATGTCAGCCGCGCCGCGCGGGATCAGGTGATTTCTTCCAGACGTTCCTTGGACATGTCCCCCGGAACAATGGTGATCGGAACCGGCAGGTTGCCCGAGTTCTTTGACAGCTGTGTCACCAGCGGGCCCGGCCCCGACTTTTCCTGGCTTGCCCCAAGAACAAGCACGCCGATGGCCGGGTCTTCGCGGACCTGCGCAAGAATCTCCGCCACCGGATCGCCCTCGCGGATCACAAGTTCCGGGTCCACCCCCTGCTTGTCACGCATCCATTTCGCAAACACCTCGAAATGGGCCACGATGCGTTCGCGCGCCTCTTCGCGCATCAGGTCGGCCACGCCGATCCAGGTTCCAAACTCCTCGGGCGGGATGACCGACAGAATCTGAACGCCGCCGCCGGTATGCGCGGCCCGAAGGGCGGCAAAGCGCATGGCGTTCAGGCATTCGCGGGATTCGTCCAGCACCACAAGGAACTTCCGCATCACCGACCCTTCCCGTCTGATCCCGCTTCATGCCTCATGCGGTGCTCCTCGCCCAATCCCAGTACAGGTGCCGCACGCGCTTCGTGACCGGGCCGACATGGTACTGGCGGTCTTCGAAGGCCGTCACGGGCATCACCTTGCTGAAGTTGCCCGACAGGAAGACTTCGTCGGCGGCTGTCACATCGTCAAAGCTCATCACCACTTCGCGCACCTCGATCCCGTCGGCGCGCAGGTTTTCGATGTGACGCGACCGCGTGATGCCGGCCAGGAAGGTTCCGTTGGCGATCGGGGTCATCACCACCCCGTCCCGCACGATAAAGACATTGGCCGTGGCGCTTTCGGCCACATTGCCCATCGCATCTGCGGCAAGGGCATTGCCAAAGCCCCTGGACTGCGCCTCGACCAGCATCCTTGCGTTGTTGGGATAAAGGCACCCTGCCTTGGCGTTGCAGACATTGTCCTCCAGCACCGGCCGGCGGAAGCGGGTGCGGGTCAGCGTGGTGCTGGCCCCGGCGGGCGGCATCGGCACCGCTTCCAGCGACAGGGCAAAACCGGTGGCACCGGGCCGGGGCGCCACGCCCAGGTCCGATCCGTGCAGCGCCCAGTACATGGGCCGCACATAGACCGCCGTGGTGCTGTCATAGCCGCGCAGGCCGTCGCGGGCGATCTGTTCGATCTCTGCGGCGGTCAGGGTCGGCGTGATCATCAGCGCCTCGGCAGACCGGTTCACACGGGCGCAATGCGCCGCAAGATCAGGACAGACCCCGTCAAACCAGCGCGCCCCGTCAAAGACGCTGGAGCCTTGCCACATGCCGTGGTCAGCCGCGCGCATCACGTGCAGGTCGCCCTCGTGCCAGCGCCCCTCGAACCAGGTGCGGATCTGCGTGCCGAATGCCATGCACTTTTTCCCCGTTGACGGCGCAGAGTTAATCACTGTGCGGCGGCCGGGTCCAGCCGCGATCAGGACCGGGGCGCAGGGAAAAACCCCCGGACCGTGCGCGGTCCGGGGGATGCCGGGCGGCTGTGCGGGGCCGGGGACAGGCCGGGCACGGCAGGGACGGGGGCCAGGTGTGCCCGGCACGGGCGCGCAGCGCTGCCCGCGCCTGACCATTGCAGGACAGTGAATCGATTCCGTGACAGGCGGGCGTCAGCGGGCCAGTTGACGCAACAGGCGCAGCCCTGCCCCCTGCAGGGCGCTTGCAACCAGGGCGGCAAGCGACCCCAGTAAGCCAAGAAGGCCCGCCATGACGGTGCGGGCAGCGTCCGACCAGCGGATCGTCGCGCGCAGGAACCGTGCCTTGCCCAGAACCTCGATCCGTCCCACTGACCTTGCGCCCAGCGCCTCGGTTGCGCGCGCCATGCGGCGGGCGTCAGCGGCATCATCGACATAAGCCAGCAGGTGCAGCGCACGGGTGGTGCCGACCGCACCCTGAATGCGGCCCATGTCGCCGACGACGGCGATAACCGGGGCCAGCGCGTCCATGCGGACCACGCGGGCCAGATCGTCGCTGCTGCGCACGGCCGGCAGGGCGGCCCAGTCCACGCCGCGGCGCAGCGCCGCCAGGCCCTCGGCCGTCAGGCGGGGGGACAGAAGGTTCATCCGCCGGGCCAGCCGGGCGGTAGAGGCCCCGATCTTGACCAGGGCCGACGACCCGCCGGAGGCCAGCACAAGCGCCGTCGCCCCCAGTCCGATAATCGACAGGCCCAGGTCGATCTCGTCCACATCGCCGCCGGTGGCGGCTGCGCTGCCCGCACGCGCAATGCCCGCGATGTCGCCCAGCGGCGTCAGGGCAACGGGAACCTGGCACAACAGCACATTCGACAGGGTGCAGGTGGCGGGGTCATAGGCGCAGCGGGCGCATTCGCCGATGCCTGTCAGCCAGTCCGAATCCTCTTCCCAGGCCGCGTTTCGCGCGGCAGTCAGACCGGGCGGCAGGGCAAGGCCGCGCTCGGCGGCCACCTCTTCCAGCGCCCCGATCGCCACCCAGTTGCGCGGGGTTTCGCCAAGTCTTCCGGCGATCAGTTCGGCAACCCGGTCTGCCGTGGCATAGTCGGCCATCAGGCGGTCTGTTGCCGCGACAATCTGCTGGCCGCTGCGGTCGATCAGGGGGGCGACCAGCGGGTCGCGCGCAATGCGCAGCCCCGCCAGCCCCGTGGTGACAAGCGACAGCATCAGGCAAAGCGTCAGACAGGCCTTTGCCACAGGCCGCAGCATGTCACCTGCGCCCGGGGGACCGGATCATGCCGGTGATCGCATAGACATCACTCAGGATCGGGCGGGCGATGGCATCGGCGCGGTCGGCCCCTTCGCCCAGGATGCGGTCGATCTCGCCGGGGTCCCGCATCAGCCGCACCATTTCCGCAGTGATCGGTGCCAGCCTGGCCACGGCAAGGTCGGCCAGCGCCGGCTTGAAGGTGCCAAACTGCGCGCCGGCGAAATCGGTGACGACCTGCTCGGGCGTGTGTCCGGCAAGGGCGGCATAGATGTTGACCAGGTTGCGCGCCTCGGGCCGGTCCTTCAGCCCGTCCAGCGTCTCTGGCAGGGGGTCGGCATCGGTCCTGGCCTTGCGGATTTTCATGGCAATCGCATCGGCATCATCGGTCAGGTTGATGCGGCTTTGGTCGGAGGGATCGGATTTCGACATTTTCTTCGTGCCGTCGCGCAGGCTCATGACGCGGGTCGCGGCCCCTTCGATCACCGGTTCCACCACGGGAAAGAAATCCACCCCATAGTCGTTGTTGAACTTGATCGCGATGTCGCGGCACAGTTCCAGATGCTGCTTCTGATCCTCGCCCACCGGCACATGGGTGGCCTTGTAGGCCAGGATGTCGGCGGCCATCAGCGCCGGATAGGCAAACAGGCCCAGCGACACGTTTTCGCTGTTCTTGCCCGCCTTGTCCTTGAACTGGGTCATCCGGCTCATCCAGCCCATGCGCGCGACGCAGGTGAAGATCCAGCCCAGTTCCACATGGGCGCTGACCTGGCTTTGGTTGAACAGGATGGACCGTGCCGGGTCGATGCCCGCCGCGATGAAGCCGGCGGCGGCTTCGCGGGTGGCGTGACGCAGCTTTGCCGGATCCTGCCAGACGGTGATCGCGTGCATGTCGACAAGGCAATAGATCGTCTCGATCCCCTCATCCTGCTTTTCGACAAAGCGCTTGAGCGCGCCAAGGTAATTGCCCAGCGTCAATCCGCCCGACGGCTGAATGCCCGAGAAGATGCGCGCGGACGCTGCCTGAGGCGTTCTGACCGGCCCGGCCATGAAGGACTCCGTCTGGAAAAAGTTATGCCTTGGGCTTATCGCTGGGGCGCGGGGGCGTCAACGACGCCCGTTACCGTCAAAGGTCGGGCACAGGCCCGCGCGATGATACCGAAAGGCCCAAGAATGCAGCGTGACACCAACGCCCCGCCCCTGAACCCGCTGCCGCCCGTGGTCTGGGCGCTGGCCCTGCCGATCATCGCGATGGAGGTGGTCGTGACCCTGGGCGCACGCGGCCTGGCGGGTGGCCCCGGCGCGGTGGGCTGGCGGCTGGACGCGGTGCAACGCTTTGCCTTTTCGCCGGACCTGATGCGGCAGATGATCGATCAATGGGCCTTTCCGCCGGATCAGCTGATGCGGATCGTGACCTATCCCGTCATCCATTCCAGCTTTACCCATGCCCTGTTCGTGATCGTCATCCTGCTGGCCATCGGCAAGATGGTGGGCGAGGTCTTTCGCTGGTGGGCGGTTCTGGTGGTGTTCTTCGGCGCGGCAATCGCAGGCGCGCTGGCCATTACGCTGATCCCCGGCCTTCAGGCCCCGCTGATCGGGGGCTATCCGCCGGTTTACGGGCTGATCGGGGGGTTCACCTTCCTGCTGTGGGTCAATCTGGCGGCGGTGGGGGCCAACAAGTACCGCGCCTTTACGCTGATCGGCTTTCTTTTGGGCTTCCAGCTTCTGTTCGGCATGATCTTTGGCGGCGGCTGGGTATGGGTGGCCGACCTTGCCGGTTTCCTGGCCGGGTTTCTGCTGTCCTTCGTCGTCTCTCCCGGCGGGTGGGGGCGGGTCCGCGACAAGCTGCGTCAGCGCTGACGGCGCAGCGCCGCCCTGAAATCCGCCAACCGGAACGCCCCCAGAAGCGTAGCGAAGCCGAAGTAGCTGACAATTCCTGTGGCCACGAGTCCACCCAGGGCGGCATAGCGCAGCCCCGGCGTGCCCAGGGCGGGGCCAAGCAGAATTGCCCCGGCCCAAAGGCAGCACCCCATCAGGGCAGAGGCTGCAATCATCCGGGGAAGCCGGCGGCGCAGCCGGGCATCCGTCTGCGCCGCCTCGCCCATGGCGCGGGAGCCTGCCCAAAGCTGCCAGACCATGACCCAGCCTGCGACAGTCGTGGCCAAAGCCGCCGACATGAATCCCATGACAGGCATGAACCCCACCGCGAAGCCTGCGTTGACAAGCATGGAAATCACGGCATAGCGGAATGGGCGGCGGGTGTCTTCGCGGGCATAGAACAGCGGTTGCAGCACCTTGTGCAGCACAAAGGCGGGCAGGCCGATGCCATAGGCGGCCAGCGCCAGCGCGGTGTTCGCCGCATCGTCCGCGCCGAAGGCGCCGCGCTGAAACAGCACGGTGGTCAGCGGCAGGGCAATGACGACAAGCGCCACGGCGGCGGGCAGGGTCAGCGCCAGGGCAAATTCCGCCCCGCGGTTCAGGCTGTCACGCCCGCCCTGCAGGTCGCCCGCCCGCAGGCGGCGCGACAGATCGGGCAGCAGCACGGTGCCGATGGCAATGCCCACCACACCAAGGGGAAGCTGATACAGCCGGTCAGCATAGGACAGCCAGGCCACCGCCCCTTCGGTGAAGGAGGCCACCTGCCGGCCGACCAGCAGGTTCACCTGCACGACGCCGCCCGCCAGAATCGCCGGGCCTGCGATGATGGCCAGGCGTTTCAGGTCGGGCGTGATCCGGGGCCAGCCGGGGGCAAAGCGCAGGCCAGCGCGATGGGCCGACACCCAGGTAAAGGCAAGCTGCGCGATGCCCGTGATGGGCACGGTCCAGGCCAAAGTCAGCCCCATGTCCCAGCCCAACCGCGCCGCAATCAGCATGGCGGCGATGAACATCAGGTTCATCAGCACCGGCACAAAGCTGGCTTCGGTGAACCGTCCGAAAGCATTGAGCACCCCCGACAGCATCGCAACCAGCGAGATGAACAGGATATAGGAAAAGGCGATCCGCCCGAACAGCACGGCCAGATCAAAGCGCGCGTCACCGACGAAACCGCTGGCCATGGCCCAGACCAGCGCGGGCATGGCCAGGGTGCCGATGATCGTGAACAGGATCAGCACGCCCGCAAGCCCGTTGAACGCATCGCGGGCAAAGCCCTGCGCATCCTCGCCCGCTTCCAGCTTCTTGCTGAACATCGGCACGAAGGCCATGTTGAAGGCACCTTCCGCAAAGAACCGGCGGAACATGTTGGGCAGCGAAAATGCCACAAGAAAAGCCTCGGCAACCGGCCCGGCACCCAGATAGGCCGCCATCATCACATCGCGCAGGAACCCCACCAGCCGGCTGACAAAGGTCCAGCTTCCGACGGTCAGAAAGCCGCGCAGCAGGCGGATCGGCTGCATGTTAGGCCCGGTCCGGCAGGGCGCGGTGCCGGGGCAGACCGCAGGGATCGATGCGGCATCGGGGGCGGGAACGGCAGATCAACGCTGCGCCCGTTCCGCGCCTTCGGCAATGGCCTGCCGCAGCTTGCGTTCCAGCGCGTCCTGGCGCGATTTGGTGTGCAGTTTCAAGCCGAACATGTCCTTGACATAAAAGGTATCGACAACCTGGGCACCGTAGGTCGCGATCACGGCAGAGGCAATGTAGATGTGGCTCACCGCCAGCGTGCGCGTCAGGTCATAAAGCAGGCCCGGACGGTCGCGGGTATCCACCTCGATGATGGTGTAAATCTCGGAGCCTTCGTTGTCGAAAACGATATGTGTGGGAAAGTGGAACTGGCTTTCGCGCTTGCGGACCCTGTCGCGGTCCTTCAGCGCCTCGCGGGCCTTGATTTCACCGTTCAGCGTCTTGTCGATCATGCCGCGCAGGCGCGGCAGTCTGGCCACCTCATAGGGCTTGCCTTCCACGTCCTGAATCCAGAACACCGCCGTCGCATAGCCGTCCTTTGACGTATAGGTGCGCGCATCGACCACATTCGCGCCCACCAGCGCCAGCGCCCCCGCCAGCCGCGAGAAGATGCCCGGATGGTCGGCCAGGGCAAAGCAGGCCCGCGTGGCATCGCGGGCCACCTCCGGGTGCAGGTCGATCCGGATTTCGTCATCCCCCAGGCCGCGCAGCAGCCTGGCAAAGACGGCCTGCGTCTCGGTTGTCAGGCCCTGCCAGTAGGGGGGGTAGTGGCGGGCGGTCTCGGCGCGCAGGTCCTTTGCGTCCCAGTCCGGCAGGGCATCGCGCAGGGCGCGCCTGGCCTCGTCCTCGCGCCGGGCCCGGTTCAGGGATTCGAGACCGCCCTCCAGGGCCGTGGCCGTGTCGCGGTACAGCTGGCGCAGCAGCATGGCCTTCCAGTTGTTCCAGGTGCCCGGCCCCACGCCGCGAATGTCGCAGACGGTCAGCACCGTCAGCAAATCCAGCCGTTCCCTGGCCTTCACCGCCTTGGCGAAATCGCGCACCGTGCGCGGATCGCTGAGATCGCGCTTCTGGGCGATGTCGGACATCAGCAGATGGCAGCGCACCAGCCATTCGACCGTTTCCGATTCCTCGGGCGACAGGCCAAGCCTGGGTGCCAGGCGCCGGGCGATCTGCGCGCCAAGGATGGAATGATCCTCGGGGCGGCCCTTGCCCATGTCATGCATCAGCAGGGCCATGTACAGGACACGGCGGTTCACGCCCTCGGTCAGGATACGGCTGGCGACGGGAAGCTCTTCAATCAATTCGCCGCGTTCGATCTGGGCCAGCGTGCTGATGCATTGGATCGTGTGTTCGTCGACCGTGTAGTGATGGTAGACATTGAATTGCATCATCGCGACGATCGGTTCAAACTCGGGGATGAAGGCACCGAGCACACCCAGTTCGTTCATCCAGCGCAGGGACCGTTCCGGGTTGCCGTGCTTCAGAAGCAGGTCCAGAAAGATATGCACAGCCTCGGGGTCTGACCGCATGTCGTCGTCGATCAGGCCCAGATTGGCCGCAATCAGCCGCATGGCGCCGGGATGCAGAAGATAGCCGGTCCGCAGGGATTCCTCGAAGATGCGCAGCAGGTTCAGCTTGTCGGCAACGAAAGCTGACGGCGTCTCCACGTCGATCCGGCCCTGCACCAGCTTCAGTCCGGGGCGGAGCCTTTTCTTGCGGCGGAACAGCCCGCTGATCGCCGCCTCCGGCTTGGCATGGCGCGCTTCAAGCTGGGTCAGGAAGATGCGCGTCAACTCTCCGACCCGGGTGGCATGCCGGAAGTAATCCTGCATGAAATGTTCGACAGCCCGGCGCCCGCCCGCATCGCAATAGCCCATACGCTGTGCCACCTCGACCTGCAGGTCGAAGGTCAGCTGATCGGTGGCGCGTCTGGTCGCGTAATGCATCTGGCAGCGGACTGCCCACAGGAAATTCTCGGCCCGCGCGAAGGTCTGGTATTCGTCCTGCGTGAACAGGCCGGCCGCCACCAGGCCTTCGGACGACGGGACCCGGTGCAGATACTTGCCGATCCAGTACAGGGTTTGCAGGTCGCGCAGGCCACCCTTGCCCTCTTTGACATTGGGCTCCAGCACATAGCGCTGGCCGCCCTGGCGGCGGTGCCGCTCGGCCCGCTCGGCCAGCTTGGCCTCGATGAATTCGGGGCCGGTGTTGCGGAACAGATCGTTCCACAGCCGCTCGCCCAGCTCCTCTGCCAGCGGGGCGTGACCGGCGACAAAGCGATGCTCCAGCAGGGCGGTCCGGATCGTGATGTCTTCCCGGCCCAGACGCAGGCAGTCCTTCACCGTGCGGCTGGCGTGCCCCACCTTCAGCCGCAGGTCCCACAGCATGTAGAGCATGCTTTCGATCACCGATTCCGCCCAGGGCGTGATCTTCCACGGCGTCAGAAACAGCAGATCGACATCGGAATGGGGGGCCATCTCTGCCCGGCCGTATCCGCCGACAGCCAGCACGGCGACACGCTCTGCCTCGGTCGGGTTGGCAAGGGGGTGCAGATGCTGCATGGCAATCTGCAACGTGGCCGTCACCAGGACGTCGGTCAGGTCTGACTGGGCGCGCACCAGCGCCCGTGCGTCGCGCGGGTGACCGGCAAAGTCCGCTGCCAGGGCCGCATTGCAGCGCGCACGCGCATCCGAAAGGTGCCGCACCGCGACGGCACGCGCCTGACGCGCCTCGGTGTCGCACGCGATTCCGGCCGCTACAGCGGCAACCAGCTCCCCTGCATCGGGAAGGACCCCCGGCCTGTCCGGAAGGATCAGGGGCGGCGGCTTTGCCGGGCTAGAAGCCGACACCGCCGAAGCTTCGCGGTGCGGGATCAATGACAACGACCTGATTGTTGCGGATCTCTGCCACCGCCAGGCCGCGTTCGTTCGAGCCGTCCGGAAGCAGTCGGAACACCCCTGTCACGCCGGCAAAGCCGGACCCCTGGGTCAGGGCCGCGGCGGACAGCCCGCCACCGCTGCGCGCCAGCGCGCCGATGGCGGCGATGCCGTCATAGGCCAGCCCCGAGACGGGGTGCGGCGGGGTGCCATAGGCTGCGGTGTATCGCTGGACATATTGCTCGTACAGCGACGGATCGGGAAGCGCGAACCAGCCGCCCTGCACCCCCGGCAGGGCAAGGGTGGCCGGCGGAATATCCCAGCGTGTCAGCCCGACGAACTGGATCACGGCAGGCGACAGTCCGTTGTCGCGCAGCAGCTGGGTCAGCAGCGGCAGCGAGCCGGCCGTATCGGCTGTCAGGAACAGGGCATTGGCCCCGTTGCTGCGGGCCGCTGCGGCCATGGCGGGGGCAGCCTCCACGATCCCGTTCTGCGAAAACTCATTGCCCATCACGCCCGCGACCGATCCGCTTGCGGCGGCAATGCCGGCCTCGATGGCGGCACGGCCGATATCGCCTGCGGGGGTGCGGTCATGCAGGATCATGATGTTGCCCTTGCCCTGCCGCACCGCATAGCGCGACAGGCGGTTGGCGATGTTCGGAAATGTGGTGCCCAGCACAAAGACATTGCCCCCCGCGATCGCCGGATTGTTCGAGAAGGACAGGATGCTGACCCCGGAAGACGCAACGGCATTGCCCGCCGCGTTGGCTTCCTGAGCAAAGACCGGTCCCAGAATGATCCTGGCCCCGTCGCTGACCGCCTGCGCGGCAGCAGACGCCGCCTGCGAGGCCTGCCCGGCGGTCGGGTAGACCCGCAGGTCAACCCTGACGCCGCCCAGATCGGCCATTGCCAGCCGCGCCGCGTTTTCAAGACTGCGCGCCAGGTATTCGTCGCTGGCCTGGCCCGAGCCTGACGGCACCAGAAGCGCAACCTGAACCGCCTCGCCACCGGTCAGCGAGGGCCCGGTTGCGATGGGGTCGCAGGCCGCAAGGCCGACCGAGGCAAGGCCAAGCGATGCCCATGCCAGGGCCTTGCGCGCACCCGGGGCCTTGCGGGCCCACGACAGAACGGACAACATGCGGTATTCCTTCTCGTCAGGGCGATCACAGCTGTGGCGCAAAGCCTATGCGCTTCGCTCTGGGAAGGCAACTTTCGAAGGGAGCATTCTTTGTGACCACCGGCACCCCCAAGCCGCTGCTGCGGCCCGTGCCGCCGGGCCTTCATCTGCTGGCAACCCCGATCGGGGCCGCACGCGACATCACCCTGCGCGCGCTTGATGTTCTGGCCGGTGCCGATGTGCTTGCCGCCGAAGATACGCGCACCCTGCGCCATCTGATGGAAATCCACGGCATCGCCCTGAACGGCCGTCCGCTGATTGCCTATCACGACCATAACGGCCAGGCGGTGCGCCCGCGCCTGTTGCGCGCCCTGAAAGAGGGCAGGTCGGTGGCCTATGCCCCGGAAGCGGGAACGCCGCTGATCGCCGATCCCGGCTTTCAGCTGGCCCGCGCCGCGATTGCCGAAGGTCTTGCCGTTCTGGCCGCGCCGGGGCCTTCTGCGGTGCTGGCGGCCCTGACGGTTTCAGGCCTGCCCAGCGACCGCTTTCTTTTCGCCGGCTTTCCGCCGGCGGGGGCGGGGGACCGGGCGCGTTTTCTGGCAGAACTCGGACAGGTGCCTGCCACGTTGATTTTGTATGAATCGCCAAAGCGCATTAACCGGCTGTTAACCGAAATGGCGGACACTTTCGGAAAGGACCGCCTGGCTTCGGTCTGCCGCGAACTTACCAAGCGATTCGAGGATGTATCGCGCGGAACCCTTGGCGAGCTTGCCGAAGCTTTCGCAGGCCGGACGGTCAAGGGGGAAATTGTTGTTCTGGTCGACCGTCCGGGCGACCGAGTGGTGGATGCGGCAAGCATCAGGGCAGCTTTGCGCGACGCGCTTGGGCACGGCTCTGTCAGGGATGCGGCGGCAGAGGTGGCGGCAGCGCTCAACCTGCCGCGCAAGGATGTCTACCGGATGGCGTTGCAACTGGCGGAACGGGAATGAGCGGGGCAGTGTCTTACCATGCCGGGATCGCGGCGGAAGCGGCGGTTGCACGGCTTTATGAAACCGGCGGCACACCCATCGCCGCGCGCCGCTGGCGTTCCGCAGCCGGCGAGATTGATCTGATCGCCCGCAACGGTGCCGAAGTGATCTTCATCGAAGTCAAGCAAAGCCGCAGCCATGCCGAAGCGGCGCTGCACCTGACGGGCCGGCAGATGGCGCGCATCTATGCCTCGGCCGCAGTCTTTCTGGGGCAGGAGCCGGCGGGGCAGGATACGGCGGCGCGGTTCGACGTGGCGCTGGTGGATGACGCGGGCCGCATCGAAATCATCGAGAATGCCTTTGCCGCCTGACCCCGGATGATTGCAACCTGAACCGCGCTGCGCCATGTAGGGGCGTCATGGCGGAGAACAGCATGGGCCTGAAGGTTGCACTGCAAATGGACCCGATCGGGTCTGTCAACATCGACGCGGACAGCACGTTCCGCATCGCGCTGGAGGCGCAGGCCCGCGGGCATACGCTTTTCTTCTACACGCCCGACAGGCTGGCCTTCAACGAAGGCCGCGTGACCGCACGCGGCTGGCCGATTGATCTGCGCCGCGAAAAGGGCAACCACGTGACCTTTGGCCCGGAGGCCGAGGTGGACCTTGCAACCTTTGACGTCGTCTGGCTGCGCCAGGACCCGCCCTTTGACATGGGATACATCACCACCACCCATATCCTGGAGCGCATCCATCCTGGCACCCTGGTGGTGAACGATCCGTTCTGGGTGCGCAATTCGCCGGAAAAGCTGCTGGTGCTGAATTATCCGCACCTGACCCCGCCCACCATGATCGCCCGCGACCTGGCGACCATCCGCGCCTTCAAGGCGCGGCATGGCGATGTCATCCTGAAGCCGCTTTACGGAAACGGCGGGGCGGGCGTGTTCCGGCTGGACCCGAACGACCGCAACCTGGCCTCGCTGCACGAGCTGTTCACGGGCATGAGCCGCGAGCCGCTGATCGTGCAGAAATTCCTGCCCGATGTCGCCAGGGGCGACAAGCGCATCATCCTGGTTGACGGCGAGCCTGTCGGCGCGATCAACCGCGTGCCGCAGGCCGGCGAGACGCGGTCCAACATGCATGCGGGCGGGCGGCCGGAAAAGACCGGGCTGACGGCACGCGACCTGGAGATCTGCGCGGCCATCGGACCGGAGCTGAAGGCAAAGGGTCAGGTCTTTGTCGGGATCGACGTGATCGGCGACTGGCTGACCGAGATCAACGTGACCTCGCCAACCGGTCTGCAGGAGATGGAGCGATTCGACGGCACCAATGGCGCCGCCCGCATCTGGGAGGTGATCGAAGCAAGGCGCGCCGCCTGACCCGCCTCAGGATTTGGTGCCGACCGCCAGGCGGTAGCCCACGGCTTCGGCGATATGGGGCTTTTGCACAACGTTTTCGCCGTCAAGGTCAGCGATGGTGCGGGCGACCCGCAGGATGCGGTGATAGCCGCGCGCCGACAGGCCGAACCGGTCAGCCACGCGCGACAGCAGGGCACGCCCATCGGCGTCGGGCGTGGCGATGTCTTCCAGCAGCGCGCCTTCGGCATCGGCATTCACCCGCACGCCGGGCGTACCGGCAAAGCGTTGCGCCTGCCGCTGCCGCGCCCGGGCAACGCGCGCCGCGACCTGTTCCGAAGTGTCCCCGGTCGCGGGCAGGTCAAGATCGGTATAGGCCACCGGCGGCACTTCGACGCGCAGATCGAAGCGGTCCATCAGCGGCCCGGAAATGCGGCCCAGGTAATCTTCACCGCAAACAGGCACCCTGGCGCAGGCGCGCGACGGGTCGGCCAGATAACCGCATTTGCACGGGTTCGCCGCAGCGATCAGCAGAAACCGGCAGGGATAGCGCACATGGGCATTGGCGCGCGACACCACGACCTCGCCGGTCTCGATGGGCTGGCGCAGCGTTTCCAGCACATTGCGCGGAAACTCCGGGAATTCGTCCATGAACAGCACGCCATTATGCGCCAGGCTGATCTCGCCCGGCTTCGCCCCCTTGCCACCGCCGACGATCGCCGCCATCGACGCCGTATGATGCGGCTCGCGGAAGGGGCGGCTGCGCGAAATGCCGCCTTCGGACAGAAGGCCGGCCAGCGAATGCACCATCGAGGTTTCCAGCGCCTCGGCGGCGGACAGATCGGGAAGAATGCCGGGCAGGCGCGCGGCCAGCATGGATTTTCCCGATCCCGGGCTGCCCACCATCAGCACATGATGCCGCCCGGCCGCCGCGATTTCCAGCGCCCGCTTGGCCCGTTCCTGACCCTTGACATCGCGCAGGTCGCGTCCCTGCGGTGCGGCCAGCACCTCGCCCGCCTCGGCGGCGGCGATCGGGGTCTGGCCGGTGTAGTGGCGCACCACATCGTTCAATGATCCTGCCGCGATGACCTGGGTCGCGCCGACCCAGGCCGCCTCGGGGCCGCAGGCGCGCGGACAGAGCAGGATGCGGTCCTCCTCGGCGGCCGCCATGGCGGCGGGCAGCGCACCGATCACCGCCACCAGCGTGCCATCCAGCGACAGTTCGCCCAGCGCGAGGGTGCCGTCGACGGCATCCTTTGGCAGAATGTCCAGCGCCGCCAGCAAGGCAATGGCGATGGGCAGGTCGAAATGCGAGCCTTCCTTGGGCAGGTCCGCAGGCGACAGGTTGATGGTGATGCGTTTTGACGGCAGGGCGATGGACATGGCCGACAGCGCCGCCCGCACCCGCTCGCGCGCTTCGGACACCGCCTTGTCCGGCAGGCCGACAATGGTGAAGCCCGGCAGTCCGGGCGAGACGGCGCATTGCACCTCCACAGGTCGCGCCTCGACCCCTTCAAAGGCCACCGTATGCGACCGCGCGACCATTTGCCCAAGCCTTACCCTGCCACAGGGTTAACGATTAGCTGCCAAATGGTTTACGATTGGTGAATCGCCATGAACTTCGGCCAGGCTTCCAAATCCGCCACCGTCTTGTCGCGGCAGAAGGCATTGCAGAAGCCATAGATGCGCCCGCCGGTTTCCAGGAAATGGGTGACGGGCTTGGCGGAATAGGGGCAGGCGGTGTTGACCGAAGGGCCGGTGTCCACCGCGCGCGCGGCCAGCGGGGCCGGGCCGGGCCAGGGCCTGCGCGGATAGTCGCGCCGGTAAACCTTCTGATCGGCCCCGTCGGCATGGCCCATGGCGCGCCAGCGCCGGAATGACGGATGCGCCAGATGGGCCGCGACATAGGCGGCAGCCACGGCCCCGACAGGCAGGTTGTATCCGGCGATGCGGGCGGCCACCGGCGCGAAAAAGGCATCGGCCGCCGAGTAGGCCCCGCACAGCCACGGCCCCTGCGCGGCGGTTTCGCGCCGTGCCCAGGACCAGATGGTTTCCAGCCGCGCCAGATCGGCCTGCACGGCCTCGGGCGGGGCGCAATCGGTGTAGCTGACACGCAGGTTCATCGGGCAATGGCTGCGCAATGCGCTAAAGCCTGCGTGCATCTCGGCTGCAAGGGCACGGGCCACCGCGCGGGCGGCGGGGTCTGCGGGCCAAAGGCCCGCGTCCGGGTGGCGGCTGGCCAGTTCTTCGGCGATGGCAAGGCTTTCGCACACCACGGTACCCTCGGGTGTGCGCATCACCGGCACGGTGCGCGCCGGGAAGAACCCCGCCAGCAGCTGTGCCACCTCGTCGGTGTAAAGCCGGGCGGTGCGGGTCCTGACCGGCAGGCCGAAGACATCGAACAAAAGCCAGCCGCGCAGCGACCAGCTGGAATAGGCGCGGTCCGCAATGGCAAGGTCATAGGTCAAGGGCGGTCTCCTTCCGGCAGGCCCGGCCCGGCGGGGCTGGCGCGGTCTGCAAAACGACGGGTCACGGCAATTCCCGTCACCCGCAGCGGTCACACTGTGACATTGACGCTGCGCAGGTGCCAGATGCCGGACTGCACCTCGATACAGGTGACGGACAGGGGATCGATCTTCTGCGCAAAGGCCTGGACGGTGGAAATGCCCAGCGCGCGTTCGACCTGGGTCAGGATGGCACCGAAATGCGCCACGATCACAAGGTCGCCCTCATGGTCTGCAATCAGCGCATCGGCCGCCGCGTTGACGCGCGCGGACAGGCCGTTCCAGCTTTCGCCACCCGGGGCCGCGACATCGCCCGGCTCTTCCCAGAAGCGCCGGATCAGGGCGGGGTCGCGCGCCTCGGCCTCGGCAAAGCGCAGGCCTTCCCAGGCGCCGAAGTGGATTTCGCGCAGCGCCGGCAGCGGCGGCAGGGGCTGGCCCCGGCAGATCGCGGCGGCGGTCTCGGTCGCGCGGCTCAGGTCGGATGACACCACGGGGGCCTCGGGCAGATGGTCGCGCAGCCGCATGATCGCCGCATGGTCCGAAAGGTCCGCCGCGCGGTCGGTCCATCCGATCATGTCGCGGGCATGGGTCGGTCCGTGGCGCACCCACCACAGCCGGGTCATGCGGGTGCCCCCGGCAGGCGGCCCTTGAGGGCAAAGGGCAGCCCGGCCATGACCCCCACCACCAGGTCTGCCCGGGCTGCCATCTGCTGGTTCAGCCGGCCTTGGGCATCGCGGAACCGCCGGGCAAGCGCATTGTCCGGCACGATGCCCCAGCCGACCTCGTTTGACACCACGACGACCGGGGCGGCGCAGGCGGCAAGCGACGCCAGCAGTTGGCCCGTCTCTGCGGCCAGATCATGCCCGGCCAGCATGTGGTTGGACAGCCACAGGGTTGCGCAATCGACCAGAACGGCGGCATCGGCGGGAATGGCGGCCAGGGCACCTGACAGATCAAGCGGGGCATCCACGGTTTCCCACCCGTCGCCACGGTCCTGCCTGTGGCGCGCAATCCGGTCGCGCATTTCGTCATCCCAGGCTTCTGCCGTTGCGATGTAGATGCGCCGCCGCCCGGTTGCGGTGATCAGATTTTCAGCGAAGGCGGATTTCCCTGATCGGGCACCGCCGATGACGCAGGCATTTTTCCACATCTGCGGCGAAACATTTGATCCGGTCATGGCCTGGCCCCGTAACACGCACAGGGAACACGGGATTGTACGGAGGTGAAAGTTGGCATTCGACGGATATACCGACCAATCCATGTCGCGCCAAGCAATGAAGGCAGAATTGCTGGATGCGGAAACCGAATTGCGCCTGGCCTATGCCTGGCGCGACCAGCGCGACGAGCAGGCCCTGCACCGGCTGATCACGGCCTATATGCGCCTTGCAATCTCGATGGCCGCAAAGTTCCGCCGCTACGGCGCGCCGATGAACGATCTGATCCAGGAAGCTGGCCTTGGCCTGATGAAGGCCGCAGACAAGTTCGACCCGGACCGGGGGGTGCGCTTTTCCACCTATGCGGTGTGGTGGATCAAGGCGAGCATCCAGGATTATGTGATGCGCAACTGGTCGATGGTGCGCACCGGGTCGACCTCGTCGCAGAAATCGCTGTTCTTCAACCTGCGCCGCGTTCAGGCCAAGCTGGAGCGTGAGGCGGCACAGCGCGGCGAATCCCTTGACAGCCATCAGCTGCGCGAGTTGATCGCGCGCGAGGTTGGTGTTCCGCTTGCGGATGTCGAGATGATGGAAGGGCGCCTGTCCGGGTCCGACTATTCGCTGAATGCCACCCAGTCCTCTGAAGAGGAAGGGCGCGAATGGATCGACGCGCTGGAGGACGAGAACGACCAGGCGGCCGAGCGTGTGGAAGAGGCGCATGATGCCGCCCATCTGCGGACCTGGCTGATAAAGGCGATGCAGGAGCTGAACGAGCGCGAACGTTTCATCGTCACCGAACGCAAGCTGCGCGACACGGCACGCACACTCGAATCGCTGGGCGAAGAGCTGGGATTATCCAAAGAGCGGGTCCGCCAGCTGGAAGCAGCCGCCTATGCCAAGATGCGCCGCAGCCTTGAATCGCAGTCAAGGGAAGTGCGCCATTTCCTTGGCTGATCCGCGCCCCCTGCTGCGCGGCATCTGCCTGTCCGGGTTTGCGCTGGCTGCAAGCCCGGCGGTTGCCATGGAAATTGCTGCCGATGCCCTTGGGCGGCTTTTGCCCGCAGATGTGGTGATTCTGGGCGAGATTCACGACAACCCCGAACATCACCGCAATCAGGCCGCTGCCGTTGCCGCGTTAAACCCCCGCGCGCTGGTGTTTGAAATGCTGACGCCGCAGAAGGCCCTGCAGACACCGCCGGACCGGGGCGATGCCGCCGCACTGGCGCGGGCCTTCGGATGGCAGACGTCCGGCTGGCCGGACTTTGCCATGTACCATCCGATCTTTGCCGCCGCGCCGCAGGCGCGCATCTATGGCGGTGATCTGCCGCCCGGCGAGGCGCGGCGCGCGGTCAGCGAGGGCGCCGCACCGGTCTTTGGCGCCGATGCGGCGCGCTATGGTCTGACAACCCCGCTTTCGCCCGAAGATCAGTCCCTGCGCGAGGCCGAACAGCGGGAGGCACATTGCAATGCCCTGCCCGAAAACCTGCTGTCAGGCATGGTCGAGGCCCAGCGGCTGCGCGATGCGGCGCTGGCCCGCGCCGTGGTCGAGGCGCTGGACGAGACGGGCGGCCCGGTTGCGGTCATCACCGGGTCCGGCCACGCGCGGGTGGACCGGGGCGTCCCCGCCGTTCTGGCGCGCGTGGCCCCGCAGGCGCGCGTCCTGTCGATCGGCCAGATCGAAGGCCCTGCCGCCGCCGGACAACCCTATGATCTTTGGATCGTGACAAAGGCCGTTCCGCGCGACGATCCCTGCGCCGCCTTTGCCGCCGATCCGCCGCAGGGTGGTTGAGTTCTGCGCCCATGGCCCCTACACCAAGGCAGGGGTCGTGGGCCAAAGGGCGTTTCATGCTGGCGGGCAAGCGCATTCTTCTGATCATCGGCGGCGGCATTGCCGCCTACAAGGCGCTTGACCTGATCCGCAGGATCAAAGAGCGGGGCGCAGCGGTGACGCCGGTTCTGACGCGCGCAGGCACCGAATTTGTCACCCCCCTGTCTGTCGCCGCACTGGCCGGGGCCAGGGTGTACACCGATCTTTTCGACCTGACGGACGAGGCCGGGATGGGGCACATCCAGCTGTCGCGAAGCGCGGACCTGATCGTGGTTGCGCCGGCAACGGCGGACCTGATGGCGAAAATGGCGCAAGGCCGGGCGGATGATCTGGCATCAACGCTGCTGCTGGCAACCGACACGCGGGTTCTGATCGCGCCGGCGATGAATGTGCGCATGTGGACCCATCCGGCGACCCAGCGCAATCTGGCGACGCTGACCGGGGATGGTGTGCTGACCACAGGCCCCGGCACCGGCGACATGGCCTGCGGTGAATCCGGGCCGGGCCGCATGGCCGAACCGCCACAGATCATTGCGGCGATCGAGGCGGCGCTGGCCGACGGGCCACTGCGCGGAAAACATGTTCTGGTCACCTCTGGCCCCACGCACGAGCCGATTGATCCGGTCCGCTACATTGCCAACCGCTCGTCGGGGGCACAGGGCACGGCGATAGCGCGGGCGCTGGCGGCGCTGGGCGCGCGCGTCACCTTCATCACCGGTCCGGCCAGCGTTCCGCCGCCCGGCGGGGTCACGGTTGTTCCGGTGCAGACGGCGCAGGAGATGCTGGCAGCCGTCACCGCAGCCCTGCCTGCCGACGCGGCCGTTTTCGCCGCAGCGGTGGCAGACTGGCGGGTGGAAAACGCCAGCGGCCACAAGATGAAGAAGACCGCCGCAGGCGCGCCACCCGCGCTGCGCCTTGCAGAGAACCCCGACATTCTGGCAACCGTTTCGCAAGGCAAGCCCCGGCCGCATCTTGTCGTGGGGTTCGCCGCCGAAACCGATGATGTCATCGCCCATGCAACGCAGAAGCGGGCGCGCAAGGGTTGCGACTGGATCATCGCCAATGATGTGCGCCCCGAGACGGGCATCATGGGCGGAACCGACACTGCGGTAACCCTGATCTCCGCCGCCGGCGCCGAAAGCTGGCCGCGCATGACCAAGGACGCCGTCGCGCGCAGGCTGGCTGACATGATATCGCAGGCCCTGGCATGAGCGGGACCGCGCCGATCCTGCGCCTTCTGTGGGAACCCTGGGCAGATGCCGGCCTTGGCCTGCCGTCTTATGCAACGGCGGGGGCCGCAGGGGCGGACATCCGGGCCAACCTCAGGCCCCAGGACCGCCGGGCGGGGTTCATCCTGGATCCCATGCACCGGGCCATTGTCCCGACCGGGCTGCGGATGGAGGTTCCTGCGGGGTTCGAGGTGCAGATCCGCCCCCGATCCGGTCTTGCCCTGAAACACGGCATCACGCTGCCCAACACGCCCGGCACCATCGACAGTGACTATCGCGGTCCCTTGGGTGTGCTGCTGATCAATCTGGGGGACGAACCCTATACGATCCATCATGGCGACCGCATTGCGCAGCTGATCGTCGCTCCGGCGGTTCAGGCCCGGTTCGAGGAGGTGGCCGGGCTGACCGCGACGGCGCGCGGCGACGGCGGCTTCGGCTCTACCGGGCGGGGCTGATGCTGTTCGTTCTGGGCCTTGCCGCCGTGATCTGGGGCATCGGCGTGCTGATGAAGGTGCCGCGCCGCCAGCGTCTGATCCTGATCGCGGTGCTGTGGGCGCTGGTGGTAATTGAACATCTGGTGCTGCCCGCCGGGCATCCGCTGCGGCTGGCAACCGGCGGGTCGGCGCAGGTCTGGCTGTCGCTTGGCCTGGTTGCGGCGGTGATTGCCGCCTACCGGGCCGGGCTGGGCCGGCTTCGGCAGCGCGCGCTGCCCAAGCCGGTTGCCCCGGCGACACAGGCCTTCCGCCCGGCCGAACTGGACCGTTATGCGCGCCATATCCTGCTGCGCGAAATCGGCGGGCCGGGACAGCGGCGGCTGAAGGATGCCAGAGTGCTGGTGATCGGGGCGGGCGGGCTGGGGGCACCGGCGCTGCTGTACCTGGCCGCATCCGGCGCAGGCACCATCGGTGTCATCGACGATGACCTGGTCGAAACCTCCAACCTGCAACGCCAGGTGATCCATACCGATGCCCGGATCGGCCTGCCAAAGGTGCAGTCGGCCCGCGATGCGATGCGCGCCCTCAACCCGTTCATCGAGGTGCGCCCCTATCAGCGCAGGCTGGATGCAGCACTCGCGGCAGACCTGTTTTCCGACTATGACCTGATCCTGGACGGGTCCGACAATTTCGACACCCGCTATCTGGCGAACCGCACGGCGGTTGCCCTGGCAAAGCCGCTGATCGCGGCGGCCATCACGCAATGGGAAGGGCAGATCAGCCTGTATCACCCCGCAGGCGGCGGGCCATGTTATGAATGTGTCTTTCCCGTGCGGCCCGCGCCGGGGATGGTGCCGTCCTGCGCCGAGGCCGGGGTTGCGGCCCCCCTGCCGGGCGTGCTGGGCAGCATGATGGCGCTGGAAGCGGTAAAGTTCCTGACCGGCGCCGGGGACAGCCTGCGCGGGCGGCTGTTGCTGTTCGACGGGCTGCATGGCGAAAACCGGTCTGTCACGCTGCACAGGCGGGCGAATTGCCCGGTCTGCGGGCAGGCCCGCGCCACCGACTGGACAGCGCCTGTGAGCACACCGTAATCTGCACCGCATGATCTTGAACCGGGAGAACCAGATGAAGTTTAGCGCCGCCCTTGCCAGCCTTGGCCTGGCCCTTGCCGCCACCGTTGCCACCGCACAGAACCTGCCGGACCTTGGCGGGCGCGAGGTGGTCGTTGTGACCGAAAACGCCTATCCGCCGCTGCAGTTCGTCGATCCGGCCAGCGGCGCGGCGATCGGCTGGGAATATGATGCGATGGCGGATCTGGCAAAGCGTCTGAACTTCACGGTCAGGTATGAAAACATCAGTTGGGATGCGATGATCCCCGCCGTGTCAGAAGGCCAGTTCGACATCGGCATGACCGGCATCACCATCCGCGATGACCGCAAGGAGAAGGTCGATTTCTCGGACGCCTATATGCGGTCTGAAATGGTGATGATGGTGCGCGGCGACGAGACGCGCTTTGCCGACAAGGCCGGCTTTGCCGCGAACCCGGACTTGCTGATGGCCGCCCAGCCCGGCACCACGCCCTTTTATGTCGGCGTCTACGAGGTGCTGGACGGGAACGAGGCGAACCCGCGCATCAAGCTGTTCGAAACCTTTGGTGCCACCGTGCAGGCCCTGCGCGCGGGCGACGTTGATCTGGTGCTGACCGACGGCACGGCAGGTGCGGGCTATGTCGCGGCCTCGGACGGCGGGCTGAAGATCATCGGCGAAAAGCTGGGGACCGAGGATTTCGGTTTCATCTTCCCCAAAGGGTCTGACCTTGTGGCCCCGATCAATGCCGGAATTGCCGCGATGAAGGCCGATGGCACGATCGATGCGCTGAACACCAAGTGGTTCCTTGATTTCAAGATGGGCGAATGACGCCCGGCAGGCCCCGGGCCTGAACCGGGGCCGCGGCAATGAACCGCCCCCCTGATCAGGACAGCGATTTTCCCTATTGGCTCCTTCTCCTTGCGGGGGTGGGGCTGTATCTGTTCTGGCTTGTCGTGGCGAACGAGCTTTACGCCCAGGTGCTGCGCACGCTGGTCAAGGGCATCGGCATCACCGTTTTCGTGACGGTGGTCAGCTTTGCGCTTGCCTCGGCGCTTGGGCTGGGCCTGGCCCTTGCCGCCCTGTCGCGCAGCCTCGTGCTGCGCCAGATCGCACGCACCTATGTCGAAGTGATCCGGGGTATCCCGATCATCGTTCTGTTGCTGTACGTGGCCTTCGTGCTGGCCCCCGCCATGGTCGCGGCCTGGAACTGGATGACCTCTTCCCTTGGCATCGATCCCTGGCGGACGCGGGACTTTCCGCTGATCTGGCGGGCGATCATTGCGCTGACGCTTGCCTATGCATCTTTCCTGGCCGAGATCTTCCGCGCCGGGCTGCAATCGGTGGACAAGGGCCAGATTGAGGCGGCGTTTGCGCTGGGCCTGAACGGCTGGCAGCGGTTCCGCCACATCGTTTTTCCCCAGGCATTTCGCACGATTCTTCCGCCCTACGGGAACGACTTCGTGTCGATGGTCAAGGATTCCAGCCTTGTCTCGGTGCTGGGGGTCAGTGACATCACCCAGCTTGGCAAGGTCACGGCGGCGGGCAATTTCCGCTACTTCGAGACCTACAACGTGGTGGCGCTTGTCTATCTGACCATGACGATCACCCTGTCGCTGGCCCTGCGGCGGCTGGAACGGCGGATGCGCGGGCCAGAGCAGCGATAGGGCAGCACGGCCATGTGAACCGGGACGGACCGCAGGCGGGTGGACCTTTGCCGGGGTGGCCCCTAGGGTGCGCGCAAAGGAGACGCGCCGATGACCAACCCGCTGCTTGCCCCCTGGACCGCGCCGTTCGGATTGCCCCCCTTCGACGCCATCCGGGACGAAGATTTCGCCCCCGCCTTCGATGCGGGGCTGGCCGAGGCGCGCGGGGCCATCGCGGCGATTGCAGACAACCCCGAACCGGCGACCTTTGCCAATACGATCGAGGCGCTGGAGCTTGCCGAAGCCACGCTGGACCGGGTGGGGGGCGTCTTCTTCAACATCGCGGGGTCAGACAGCACCCCCGCCCGCGAGGCGCTGCAACGCGATCTGGCACCAAAGCTGTCTGCCTTTTCGTCCGAGATCACCAATAACCGCGCCCTGTTCGGCCGGATCGAGGCGCTGTGGCAGGCGCGCGATGCGCTGTCCCTGACGGACGAACAGCAGCGGGTGCTGATGCTGTACCGGCGCATGTTTGTCCGGGCGGGGGCACAGCTTGACGGGGACCGGGCGGCGCGGATGACAGCTGTCAAATCCCGGCTGGCGGTGCTGGGCACCGCGTTCACGCAGAACCTGCTGGCCGATGAACGCGCCTGGTACATGGAACTGGCCGGGGCCGATCTGGACGGCCTGCCGGATTTCGTGGTGGAAGCCGCCCGCGCGGCGGCGGCAGAGCGCGGCCTGCCGGGGCATATCGTTACCCTGAACCGGTCGCTGATCGTGCCATTCCTGCAATTCTCGCCCCGGCGCGATTTGCGCCAGCGCGCCTGTCTGGCCTGGATGGCGCGCGGGGCCAACGGCAATGCCCATGACAACCGCGCCATCGCCGCCGAAACGCTGGCGCTGCGGCAGGAACGCGCCGCGCTGCTGGGCTATCCGGATTTCGCCACCTTCAAGCTGGAAACCGAAATGGCCCGCACACCGCAGGCTGTGCGTGACCTTCTGATGCGCGTCTGGGAACCGGCCCGCGCCCGCGCGCTGGCGGATGCGGCGGTGTTGCAGGCCATGATGCAGGCCGATGGCATCAACGACGCGCTGGAACCGTGGGACTGGCGTTACTATGCCGAAAAGCGGCGCAAGGCGGAACATGACCTGGATGAGGCGGCGCTGAAGCCGTATCTGTCGTTGGAGGCGATGATCGCTGCGGCGTTTGACTGTGCGAACCGCCTGTTCGGGCTGGCCTTCACGCCGCTGGACGTGCCGCTGTATCACCCCGATGCCCGGGCTTGGGACGTGACGCGGAACGGACGCCATGTTGCGGTCTTCATCGGCGACTATTTCGCGCGCGGCTCCAAGCGGTCGGGGGCCTGGTGTTCGGCGATCCGCAGCCAGCGCAAGCTGGGCGGCCAGGTGCAGCCGGTGGTGGTGAACGTCTGCAACTTTGCCAAGGGCGACCCGGCGCTGCTGTCTTATGACGATGCACGCACGCTGTTTCATGAGTTTGGCCATGCCCTGCACCAGATGCTGTCGGATGTGACCTATGGCTTCATCTCGGGCACCTCGGTCGCGCGGGATTTCGTGGAACTGCCCAGCCAGCTTTACGAACATTGGCTGACGGTGCCGGAGGTGCTGGTGAAACACGCCCGTCACGTCACCACCGCAGAACCGATGCCGCGCGATATGCTGGACCGTCTGCTGGCCGCCGGGACCTATGACCAGGGGTTTGCGACGGTGGAATACGTTGCCTCGGCCCTTGTCGATCTGGCCTTTCACGAAGGTGCGGCCAGCGCCGACCCGGTGGCGCGCGAGGCCGAAGTGCTGGCAGAGATCGCCATGCCGCGCGCGATCCGCATGCGCCACGCCACCCCCCATTTCGCCCATGTCTTCGCGGGGGACGGATATTCCTCGGGCTATTACAGCTACATGTGGTCAGAGGTGATGGATGCCGATGCCTTTGAGGCCTTCGAAGAGGCGGGCAATCCCTTTGATCCCGCCGTCGCCGCACGGCTGGAAACCCACATCCTGTCGGCGGGCGGCTCGCAGGAGGCAGAGGCGCTGTACACCGCCTTCCGGGGTCGGATGCCGGGGGTGGAGGCGCTGCTGCGCGGGCGCGGTCTTGTCGATGCCGCCTGAGACGGGCGGCACGACGCCCGGCCGCAGCGCAGGCCGCCTTGCCCGGACCGCGCCGTCACGATAGGCAGGGCCGGTGTTTCAAGGCGATGCCCGATGCCCCACAGCCTGTCCTTGCGCGTGTACTACGAGGATACCGACCTTGCCGGGATCGTCTATTATGCCAATTACCTGAAGTTCATCGAACGCGGCCGCAGCGAATGGGTGCGGGCGCTGGGCATGGATCAGGCGGCGCTGCGCCGGGATGCGGGCATCGTGTTCGCCGTGCGGCATCTGGAGGCCGACTATCTTCGCCCTGCGGTCTTTGATGACTGGCTGACCGTCACGACCGCTGTCCTGCCGGTGACGGGCGCGCGGATCGTGCTGGATCAGGCGGTGCTGCGCGACGGCGTGGTCCTGTTTACGGCACGGGTGACATTGGTGCCGATGGGTGCCGACGGGCGCGCGGTGCGCCTGCCTGCGGACCTGCGGCAGCGCCTGTCACAGGGATGATCCGCCGGGTGTGACGCAGATGTGTTGGCATTCCCTCTGGTTTCCGGGTAGAGTCCGCCCTTGGAAGCCGCACGGTCAGATGCGGCACGGCAAACGGGCAGACTTGATGGATACCCAGACCCTCGCGGCAGCGCAGGAGATTGATTTCTCGCTGGTTGCCCTTTTTCTGCGCGCGACCTTTACCGTCAAGGTCGTGATGATCATGCTTTTTGTTTCGTCCTTCTGGTCCTGGGCGATCATCGTCCAGAAGCATATCCAGTTCCGCAAGGCGCGGGCCGAGGCCGGCGTCTTCGACGGCGCCTTCTGGTCGGGAGAGCCGCTGGACGATCTTTTCGAACGGATCGGCCCCGCACCGGACGGGGCAAGCGGGAAGATTTTCGCCGCCGGCATGCTGGAATGGCGGCGCAGCCACCGCCAGGACGGCGGGCTGATTGCCGGGGCACAGGCCCGCATCGACCGGTCGATGGATGTCGCCATCGCCAAGCAAAGCGAGACCCTGAATTCGGGGCTGAGTTTTCTGGCAACCGTGGGGTCCACCGCCCCGTTCATCGGCCTGTTCGGAACGGTCTGGGGGATCAAGCACAGCTTCGAGCAGATCGCGGTATCGCAGAACACCAACCTTGCCGTCGTGGCCCCCGGCATCGCCGAGGCGCTGCTGGCAACCGCGGTGGGCCTGATTGCCGCCATCCCGGCAGTGGTGTTTTACAACAAGCTGAACGCCGATGCCGAACGGATCATCGGCGGGTACGAGGCGTTTGCCGACGAATTCGCCACCATCCTGTCGCGCCAGCTGGACGCCTGACATGGTGGCAGGGGTCGTAAAGGCGGCATCGGGGGGCGGGCGGCGCAGGCGGCGCAGGCGCGGCAAAAGCCCTGCGATGTCGGAAATCAACGTCACACCCTTTGTCGATGTCATGCTGGTGCTGCTGATCATCTTCATGGTTGCGGCCCCGATGCTGACCGTGGGCGTGCCGGTGCAACTGCCGCAAACCGCAGCCACCGCCCTGCCGACCGAACAGGAAGAGCCGCTGACCATCACCATCACGGCGGATGGCCGGCTGATGATCCAGACCACCGAAACGCCCGACGGCGAGCTTATTCCAAAACTGCGCGCCATCGCGGCAGAGCGGACCAGCACCAAGGTTTTCCTGCGCGCCGACGGGGCGGTCCCTTACGAGCGTGTGGCCCAGGTCATGGGGGCGCTGAATGCGGGCGGCTTTCGCGACATCGGCATGGTGATGGATGCCGACGGGCCGGACTTCGGCGCGGATGGCGGCTGAGGCCGGGCGGGCATGAACACGGGGCAGATCATCTCGGGCGCAGGTCACGCAGGCCTGATCCTGTGGGTCGCGGTGGGAGGGTTCTTTCAGCCGTCCCGCGATGTGCCCGAGGTGGCCGTGACATCGGTTTCCCTGCTGTCGGCCAGGCAATACGAAGACCTGGCCGCAGCCGCCGCAGGCAAGCCGGACGTGGCCGCAGTTGTCGATCAGCCGGAGCCTGCCGACCCGGTGCTTGATCCGGCCGTTTCGCCACGGCCCGAGGCAAAGCCGCAGACGGAACCGGACCCCGAGGCGCAGCCCGGGCCGCCGCAGGAAAGCGCGCCGGACGTCAGCCAGATCGAACCGCTTCCCGTCCCCGAAGAGGTGGTGGCACCTGCACCGCCTGCCCCTGTCACCGATGCCGACCAGCCGCTGCTGGTTCCCGACACCGCAGAGGCAAAGCCGCAGGATGCGCCCCGCGTGGCCCCGGTTCCGGCCGAGACGCCGGATCTGGATGCGGAAGTGGCAGAGATGCCCACGCCTGCGGTCAGCCCGGATGCCGCCCCGGACGCGCAGGTGGTGGAAGAGGACAAGCCCAAAGCGGCCCCCGAGGCTGCAACGACCCGGATCATCACCGAGGCTGTGGAAACCGAAGACAAGCCTGTGCTGGCCCCGGTATCCAGCACCCGGCCCCGCACAAAACCCCCGGCGCGCACGGCGGAAACCCCAAAGGCGGAAGCGCCCGCCGCCGAGGCCGTGGCCGAAGCCGCGCCCGTGCCGCAAGACGACAGCATCGCCGATGCCGTGGCCGCCGCCCTGTCCGGGGCAGAGGCCGCGCCCGCCGGCACCGACGGGACAGTGGAAAACGCCGGGCCACCGATGACGGATGGCGAAAAGGACGCACTGCGGGTGGCGGTGCAGGCCTGCTGGAATGTGGGCTCGCTGTCGAGCGATGCCTTGATGACCACGGTGACCCTGGGCGTCACCGTTGCGCGCAATGGCATCCCCGATGTCGCCTCGATCAGGATGATCGGCTTTGAAGGCGGAACCGAGGCCTCTGCCCGTCAGGCCTATGAGGCTGCCCGCCGTGCCGTCATCCGCTGCGGTGCCAAGGGCTTTCAGTTGCCGCCGGACAAGTATGCGCAGTGGCGGAACATCGAAATGGAATTCAACCCGGAAAGAATGAGGATCAAATGACCCTGTTCAGAAGCCTCACCCCCATGCTCGCGCTGGCTCTTGCCGTGTTGGCCGGACATGCACCCACAGCCCTGGCCCAGGACGGGCCGCTGCGGATCACCATCACCGATGGCGTGATCGAACCCCTGCCCTTCGCCGTGCCGGACTTTGTCGCCGAGAATGCCGGGGCCGAAGAACTGGCCCGCAACATCGCGCGGGTTGTTGCCGCCGATCTGGAAGGTACGGGCCTGTTCCGCGAAATTCCGGCCGAAGCCCATATCAGCCGGGTCTCCAGCTTTGATGCCGCCGTGTCCTATGCCGACTGGAAGGCGATCAACGCCCAGGCGCTGATCACCGGCGCGGTCAGCGCCAGCGGCGACCGCGTTTCCGTCAAGTTCCGGGTCTTTGACGTCTTCTCCGGCCAGCCGCTGGGCGAGGGGCTGCAATTCGCGGGCTCGGCCCAGGGCTGGCGGCGGATGGCCCACAAGGTGGCCGATCAGGTTTACAGCCGCATCACCGGAGAGACCGGCTATTTCGACAGCCGCGTCGTTTACGTTTCGGAATCCGGCCCGAAGGACGCCCGCGCCAAGCGCCTTGCGATCATGGATTATGACGGCGCGAATGTGCAGTATCTGACGGACAGTTCCACCATCGTCATCGCCCCGCGCTTTTCGCCCGATGGCGGGCGCATCCTGTATACCTCGTTCCAAAGCGGCTTTCCGCGGATCTACGAGATGGACATCGGCAGCGTGCAGTCCCGCGCCCTGGAAGAACAGCCCGGCACCATGACCTTTGCGCCCCGCTATGCGCCGGATGGCCGAAGGATCGTCTTTTCGCTGGAACAGGGCGGCAATACCGACATCTACGCGATGGATGGTCAGTCCGGCACCCCGGCGCGGCTGACATCGGCACCCTCGATCGAAACCGCGCCCAGCTATTCGCCCGATGGCAGCCAGATCGTGTTTGAAAGCGACCGGTCGGGCACGCAGCAGCTTTACATCATGTCCGCAGGCGGCGGCGAACCGGTGCGGATCAGCTTCGGGCCGGGCCGCTACGGCACGCCGGTCTGGTCGCCGCGCGGCGATTACATCGCCTTCACCAAACAGCATCAGGGCCGCTTCCACATCGGCGTGATGCGCACCGACGGGTCGGAAGAGCGGCTGCTGACCGCAAGCTTCCTGGACGAAGGCCCGACCTGGGCACCCAACGGCCGGGTCATCATGTTCACACGCCAGGGGGCCGGGGCCAGCGGCGAGCCGGCCCTGTATTCGGTCGACATTTCGGGGCGGAACCTGCGCAAGGTCACCTCTGAAGGTCCGGCGTCCGACCCCGCGTGGTCACCTTTGCTGCCCTGACAGGGTGCTGAAACAGCAATCCGACCGCCTGCCTGCCGGGAAATTTTCCCGGTCCGGGGAAGGGGATCGCCCCTTTGGGCGGGGACAGGAAACGCGACCCGCGTTTCCCCCGCCCCTGCGGGACGGTGCCCTGTAGATCGGTCGGTCCAGGAACACCGCAGGCCAGCGCCCGACCCGGTGGG
>JADCEL010000038.1 GCA_020250125.1 Rhodobacter sp. | reverse complement strand
CGGCCGGGCCAAGACCATCGGCGGCATCGCCCAGACGGTGCTGCGCGGCATCGAACGCCTCCGCGCCCGGTTCACCCTGACCATGGCTGCCTGCAACCTCGCCCGATTGCCCCGGCTGCCGGCCGTGTGATCGGGGGGCAGGTCCAACCAGCAAACGCCAAAGCGCAGAACAGGCCCGCATCAGACCGGCCTGGCAGGGAAACCGTTCTCCCGGCCCGACTTCTTCAGCAGCCTGTTAACGTGCCGCCCCAAGATCGAAGATCTGCGCGCGGTGCTGCGCCATGTAGATGCGCATCCAGGGTGTGAACCGCTCCGGCCAGCGCTGCAATTCGCGCTCCAGCTCGGGCAGGCCGATCCAGCGCACCGCCTCCACCTCATCGGGGTCGGGCGTCACCGGCAGGTCTGCCGGGGCTTCGGCCAGCAGGATATCGACCAGTTCGTGCTCGGTCAGGCCATTGCCGACATCGGCGCGGTATTCGATCCTGTCGCGCAGGCGCAGGTGAAGGCCGCTGATGCCCAGTTCTTCGCGCAGGCGGCGCCCGGCGCAGGCGACCGGGTCTTCGCCCCAGTGCGGATGGGTGCAGCAGGTGTTGGTCCACAGGCCCGGCGTATGGTACTTGCCCGCCGCCCGGCGTTGCAGCAGCAGGTCCGCCCCCCGCATCACAAAGACCGAGACCGCCGGATGGCGCAGGCCGCGCCGGTGAACCTCCAGCTTTTCCACCGGCACCAGTTTGCCGTCCAGAAAGGCCGGAATCATCCCTGTCATATCGCCGCTGCCGGGATCAGGCGCAGAAGATGCGCCAGGTTCTTGAAGCCGATCCTGAGATGCGCCATCGGGCGCGCCTTCACCAGGCGTTTGTTCATATAGGCCTCGAACGTCAGGCGCTGCACGTCGCGGTCATGGCACAGGCTGACGAAGCGTTCGCGGCGCTCGTCGGATTTGTAATAGGCATCCTGCATCGAGCGCAGCACCCGGAACACGGTCTTGTGTTCCTTCATGAACAGCTTGCGCGCCAGCGCCAGGTCCGCCGCCCGCCCCGAGGCAAGACAGGCCAGCGCCGCCGTGGCGGCGACACGGCCCCCGACCATGGCATAGTAGATGCCTTCGCCGGACGAGGGCGCCACCACACCGGCGGCATCGCCCGCCAGCACCACGTCGCGGCCATTGTCCCATTTATCCAGCGGTTTCAACGGAATGGGCGCGCCTTCGCGCCGGATCGTCCTGCAATCGGCCAGCCCGGAGGCGGCGCGCAGATCGGCCGTGGCCTGTTTCAGGTCAACCCCGTCCAGCCCGGTGCCCATGCCGACACTGGCCTGGGGGCCATGCGGAAAGACCCAGCCGTAGAAATCGGGGCTGATGCGCCCGTCGTAGATGACATCGCAGCGGGTCGGGTCATACTCTGCCGTCGCAGGCGGGGCCGCGATGATCTCGTGATAGGCGATGACGTAAGGGATTTTGTCGCCGCCCGGCACCTCGGCCCGCGCAACGCCGGACCGCGCCCCGTCAGCGCCGATCACCAGCCGGGCGGTCACGCGCATCGCATCCCCGCTGGCCTTGTCGCGGTAGATCACATGGGTCCCGGCCGCGTCGCGTTCGATCGCGGTGAAGGTGCCGGTCAGAAGTTGCGCCCCGGCGGCCACGGCACGGTCGCGCAGGAAGGCATCGAAATGCTCGCGGTCCACCATGCCGACATAGCCGTTCTCAATGGCAATATCGACCGCCCGCCCGGTGGGCGAGATCATCCGCGCGGTGTTGATCCGCGCCACGATCTGGCTGTCGGGAATGTCGAAATCCTGAATCAGCCGCGGCGGAATGGCACCGCCGCAGGGCTTGATCCGCCCGGCGCGGTCCAGCAGCGCCACGCGCGCGCCGGCGCGGGCAAGATCCTCGGCCGCCGTGGCCCCGGACGGGCCACCGCCCACTACGATGACGTCATGGATCATGCTTACTCTCCCGGAACCAGGGTGGCGGACAGGTGGCGTTCGCGCCCTGGGTCGATCACCCGCAGCGCCAGCCCGGCGGCAACAAGAAACAGAACAGCCTCGGCGGCAAAGACAGTGGCAAAGGCCAGGTCCGGCGCAAGCAGCAGGCGCAGCGCATCAACGGCCACCGCCCCCGTCAGGCCGCCGACCCCGGCGGCAATGGCCTGCGCCGCCCCCCATAGCCCCATCCGGGTGCCTTCCCGGTCGCTCCGGCCCTGCCCGGCCAGCGCCATCATCGCGCCAATCGCCGCCACGGCGAAGACGCCGTTGCAAAAGCCCAGAAGGATGGTCAGCGGCAGGATCAGGTTCACCTGCAAGGGGCCGATCAGCGCGATGCCCAGCAGCGTGGCCGCCGAGCCCGCGCATCCGCCCACCACCCAGGCGCGCAGCGATCCGATGCCCAGCCCGGTTGCGGCGATGCCCACCGCCAGCATCCCAAGAAAGACCCCGCCGTTCTGCGCCCCCGACAGCGAGGTGGACTGACCGGGCGTAAGGCCGAAGACAAGGCCCGCATAGGGTTCCAGGATCAGTTCCTGCATGAAATAGGCGGTCATCGACAGGAAGACGAATTGGGTAAAGCGGCGCGCCTGCGGCTCTGCCCAGATTTCCGCAATGCCCTTTCGCAGCGGCTGGCGCGCCTCAACCACTGGCGCTGACCCGCCCTTTTCCAGGCCAAGTACGGCCAGAGTGGTCAGCACGACCGCACCGGCGGACACGCAGGCGACAATTCCCAGCAGACGGGCGGGTGAATAGGGATCCAGCAGCGCGCCGACGATGCCGGCGGTGGCGGCAATGCCGAAGATCATCATCAGCCAGATGATCGTGGCCGCCGCCGCCCGGCGGCGCGGCGCGGTCGCGGCCGCAAGAAAAGCCAGAACCGAGGTGCCGCTGGCCCCGGCCCCGGCCCCGATCAGCGCATAGGCCAGCACCGACAGGACCAGGCCGGGCACGGGCATCGCGGCCCAGATCGCCACGGCAAGGGCGGCCAGAAACCCGCCCAGGGCCAGCACAGCCATTCCGCCGATGATCCAGGGCGTGCGGCGGCGGCTGAGGTCAGACCAATGCCCCCAGCCCGGCCGGGACAGCTGCATCGCATAGTGCAGCCCCACCAGCAGCCCGGGCACCAGCGCCGGCAGCGCCAGTTCCACCACCATGACGCGGTTCAGCGTGGAGGTCATCAGCACAATAATCGCACCCAGCGACATCTGGGCCAGGCCAAGGCGCAGGATCGACACCCAGGACAGCATGGTCAGCCCCCCCCGATTCCGCGCAGCGCCACCGCCGCCACCATCATTCCGGCCACATAAAGCACAACGCCGGTGCCATTGTACCAGGGGGCCTTGCCCCTGGGATCGCCCAGCAGCACGCGCATCGCGGCCATCTGCGCGATCAGGCCGGCCAGAATCGCCGCCGCAAACAGCGGGCGGCCCCAGATGACCAGCATGCAGATCACGATCAGCTGCGGCACCGTCATCATGATGCAGGCCAGCCGCGCCGCCGCTTCGGGGCCCATGGTCACGGGCAACGACCGGACCCCAAGCTGACGATCCCCTTCCAGCGCCTTGAAATCATTCAAGGTCATGATGCCATGCGCGCCCAGGGCGTAAAGCGCGGCCACGATCACAATCTCGACCCCCGGCGCGCCTGCGGCGATGACGGCGGCCCCGGTGAACCACGGCAGCCCTTCATAGCACAGCCCCACCAGCCCCGGCCCCCACCAGCCAGACCGCTTCAGCCGCACCGGTTCCGCCGAATAGGCCCAGGCAGCCAGAACGGCGGCCACCGTCGCCCCGAAGCCCCAGGGCCCCAGCAGCCAGCCAAGCGCCAGCGCCAGTACCGACATCGCCAGCGCCAGCCACAGCCCCCAGCGGCCCGGCATCCGGCCCGAAGGGATCGGCCGGCCCGGCTCGTTGATGGCATCGACATGGCGGTCGCACCAGTCATTCGCGGCCTGGCTCATGCCGCAGACGACCGGACCGGCCAGCAGCAGCCCCAGCGCCAGCTTGGGCCAGGCCCCGTCGGGCAGCGGCCCTGCCGAGACGACCCCGCAGAGATAGGCCCACATCGGCGGAAACCAGGTGATCGGTTTCAGCAGTTCCAGCACCGCCGACGGCTGCGGGATGCGGGGCGCATTTATGTGCAGGTTGACACTCATACTGTCAATTAAACATGACAGTCCGGGTCTGGCAAGCTGCATGGCACAGCGCGGGGCATTTAATTGGCGGCCCTTCGGGCCAAAAGGCCGTATCCCGGCAACAGGGCCGCTCAGGGCTGATCGCCCTCGTTCCCGACCAGCCCGTATTTGCGCAGCTTCACATAGAGCGACTGGCGCGACAGGCCCAGCATCTCGGCGGCGGCGACGCGGTTGTTGCGGGTCAGTTCCACCGCCGTCTCGATGCACATCTTTTCGACGACATCCGCGGTTTCCGCCACGATGTCCTTCAGCGTGGAGGACCCCACCAGTTCCATGATCGACCGGCCGCCATCTTCGGTGACATTCAGCCCCGGACGGCGCAGGGCCTCGGCCCGGCTGGTGTCGCGGACAACGAAGACAAAGAAGGGCTGCGGGCGATCATTCAGGTATGTTGCCGCAATCTCGACCGAAATCTGCCCGCCATAGGCGGCGTTCACCTTGGTGCCGTACATGCGCATCTGGCCGACGCGCCGCGCATTGTCGCTGAGCACGCGCAGATCCACCGCGCCGCGCGCCAGAAACTCGCCAAAGGACCGGCCCTTGACGGCGGCAAGGCTGGCCGAATCAGTCAGGTTCAGGAAGGCTTCGTTGGCGCTGCGGATCACGCCATCCACATCGGTGAACACCACGCCGTCGGCCCCTTCGTGGAACAGCCCGAACAGATTCTCGGTCAGCTCGTCGCGCTGCGCGTCGCCGACATCGGCCAACTCAAGGCGGCACATCAGCAGCCGCTCGCCCGCCGCGCGGAAGACCGTGGGAACCACCAGAAGACGCTTGTGCGACCGGCGCGCCTGAAGTTCCAGCGGCGACGAACTGTCGGTGATCGCCAGATTGGCCATCGATTCCAGAAACTCTCCGCGACGGCGCCCTTCGAATTCCTGGGCAATGGCGGCACCGATCATGTCCTGCCGCGACCCGCCCAGAACAACGGCGGCCGCAAGGTTCAGGTCCACGATGCGGCCCGTGGTCATCGAGACAACGACAATGGCATCGCGCGTCGTTTCCATCAGAACGCGGTAGCGGGTATCGATTTCGCGCTGGGCTTCGTAATCACGCTCCAGCGCAAGCTGCGCCTTCACCAGCTGCTGCTGCATCTCGGCCACCGGCCGCAGGTCGCGCCCCAGCATCAGGATGGTCCCGTCCGCAGCGACGCGGTGCAGCGCGTAGCGGACCGGAAATTCAAGGCTCTGGTCATCAAGGTGGTTCAGCTCGACCGCGCGGGTGCCGCCCTGCTGGATCAGTTCCCGCAGCCGGGCATCGAACTTGCCGACGCTTTCCACGGTCAGCACCTGGCGCAGCGGCTGGCCTTCCCATTTGTTGAGGGTGCCGAAAGACCGGTGGTGCGGATTCACCAGCACCGACCGGATCACACCATCGGCCGACAGGATCAGCGCAATGTCGGACGCAGTCGCAATGATCTGCCCCATCAGGTCGGGGGGGATGGATGCAATCGACCCATCTGTCGCATTGTTGTGATCGATGGCTTTCACAAGATCATCTTACCTGTTGGCCGACGGCCCCTTCGGGTCACCGCTGCGTCATCCCCGCAAGGAAATCTTGGCCGGACCTGCCGCCGCGACCGGAACCAGCGGGGCACAGCCGCAGAACGTCAAAGCATCGCCAAGGTCTTGCGTCACATAATCGACACCCGTCCGGGCAACCACATCTGACCGGCCGGCCACACCCGCCCCGCCCGCCACAACCGGCATGCCCCGGGACCCGCATCTGCGCAGCGTTTCGACCAATGCGGCGGAAACCTCAAACCGTTCCCCATGGCCGATCGACAGCATCGCGGCATCAAAGCTGCGCGAACGCAGCAGCGCGATCACCTCGGCGTGCTCCGGCCCCAGCCGCAGGCAGACCGACAGGCCCATGCGGCGCATCCGACCGGTCACCACGACCGCGCCCAGCGTGTGCTGCTCAGCGCCGGGCACGATCATCAGGACAGACCGGCGCCCCGGCAGGTGCGCCGGGTCACCGCCCCAGCGCGTGCCGATGGCCCGGACCAGGGCCTGCAGGCGGGCCGTGGCGATCGAGACTTCGGCAAAGCACAAGCGGTCGGCGGCCCAATGCGCGCCAAGATGCTGCGCGGCGGCCGGGATGTAGGCATCGGCCATGGCCTCCGGAGAGATGCAGGCCCGGCGGAAGGCGGTCAGCGTTTCTTCCACCCGGTCGCCGTCCGGCGTGACCATGCCTTCGGCCAGGGCCAGCACAAGGTCGGGGCGCAGGGTGGACGAGGTTCTGCGGCTGCGGTCGACCAGCACATCCAGGACGCGCGCCGCAAACACGGCAATCGGATCGCCCCCGTCGGGAAGGCGCGCCCTGTCGTCCCTGACATGAGTGTCACCCATGATCGCCCCCTGCGGCTCGGGGCGTGGCCGCCCGACCGGTCGAAAGTCGCGTCCTTGCGCGCTGATTTACACTCATTCATAGCCGAAGCAATGTCAAAGAAAATTGACACCCTGACCATTCCCTGCTTTTCTTCCGGCATCACGCTGCCGACAGCCTGCCATGATCCGCCGTTTTTCCTGGGTCTTTGCGCCGGATCGCCGCGTCACCCCCCGCCGAAAAAGCATGTTGCACGAGTGTAAGTTTTAGTTGACACCTTCGGGACCGCAGAGCAAGGTCAACGCAGGAAGACGTCCAAGGGAGGCGCCAGATGCCGCAGGAAAACCGCCAGGCAAGGCCACGTGCCCGGCTGTATTCACCGGCGGAACGGGCGCGGCGCGATGCCTCGCGCTGGACGGTGATCCAGGGGGTTCTGGCACCGGTTCAGTTTCTGGCCTTTGCCGTCTCGCTGGTTCTGGTACTGCGCTGTCTTGCCACCGGCGACGGCTATGCGGCTGCAACCCTGTCGATCCTGGTCAAGACCGCGCTGCTTTACACCATCATGATCACCGGCGCGATCTGGGAAAAGCAGGTATTCGGGCGCTATCTTTTTGCCCCTGCCTTCTTCTGGGAAGACGTCGTCAGCTTTGTCGTGATCGGGCTGCACACCGCCTATCTTGCCGCACTCTGGCATGGCGGCCTGCCGCAGCAGGACATGCTGATGCTCGCCCTTGCCGCCTATGCGGCCTATGTCATCAATGCCGGGCAGTTCCTGTACAAGCTGCGCCTGGCCCGGCGTGATGCCGGGGTGACGGCATGACCCCCCTGCCCGGCGGCGGCTGCCGCGACCTGCCGGTCCTGCGCGAACGCGGCCAGCGCGAGGTGTTCTGCGGCCTGACCGGAATCATCTGGCTGCACCGCAAGATGCAGGATGCCTTCTTTCTGGTGGTGGGCAGCCGCACCTGTGCACATCTGCTGCAATCGGCGGCCGGGGTGATGATCTTTGCCGAACCCCGCTTCGGCACGGCGATTCTTGAGGAAAAAGATCTGGCCGGGCTGGCCGATGCCCAGACCGAGCTTGACCGCGAGGTGGACCGCCTGCTGGCCCGCCGTCCCGATATCCGGCAGCTGTTCCTGGTCGGGTCCTGCCCGTCAGAGGTGATCAAGCTGGATCTTGCGAAGGCCGCCGAACGGCAAAGCGCGCGCCATGCGCCGCATGTGCGGGTGCTGAACTTCTCCGGCTCGGGGATCGAGACGACCTTTACCCAGGGCGAGGATGCCTGTCTGGCCGCCATGGTCCCGGTCCTGCCGCAGACGCAGGCGCGCGAATTGCTGCTGGTCGGCGCGCTGCCCGATGTGGTGGAAGATCAGGCGCTGGCCCTGCTTGCCGCCATGGGCATCACCCCGGTCCGCGTTCTGCCTGCGCGCCGCTCTGGCGAGATGCCTGCCGTCGGGGCGCATACGGTTTTCGCCCTGACCCAACCCTTTCTGGCCGATACGCGCGAGGCGCTGCTGCGCCGGGGCGCGCGCCAGATCGCGGCCCCCTTCCCCTTCGGCGAAGAAGGCACGACGCTGTGGCTGCGCGCTGTGGCCGATGAATTCGGCGTGCCTGCGGACCTGTTCGACTCGGTGACCGCCGCCCCCCGCGCCCGTGCCCGCAAGGCGGTGGCCGCCCAGGCCGGAACGCTGCGGGACCGCACCCTGTTCTTCTTCCCCGACAGCCAGCTGGAGGTGCCGCTGGCCCGGTTTCTGGCGCGCGAATGCGGGATGCGGCCCCTGGAAGTGGGCACGCCCTATCTGCACCGCGACATCCTTGGCCCGGACCTTGACCTTTTGCCACCGGTCCCGGTGCTGTCCGAAGGCCAGGATGTGGACCGCCAGCTGGACCGGGCGCGCGCGCAGCGCCCGGACCTGACGGTCTGCGGCCTTGGCCTGGCCAATCCGCTGGAGGCCGAAGGACTGGCGACGAAATGGGCAATCGAACTGGTGTTCACGCCGGTGCATTTCTATGAGCAGGCCGGCGATCTGGCCGGGCTTTTCGCCCGCCCGCTGCGCCGCCGCGCCCTGCTGTCGCCTGCCACCGCGCTGGAGGCCGCAGAATGATCCCCGCGCAAAGCCTCATTTTCTGTTCAAGAATATCCTCTGGGGGCCCGGGGGGCGAAGCGCCCCCGGTCCGCGTGCCGTCATGAAGCTGACCGTCTGGACATATGAAGGCCCGCCCCATGTCGGCGCCATGCGTGTCGCCACCGCGATGCAGGGGCTGCACTATGTGCTGCACGCCCCGCAGGGCGACACCTATGCAGACCTGCTGTTCACCATGATCGAACGGCGGTCCAAACGGCCGCCGGTCAGCTATACCACCTTTCAGGCCCGCGACCTGGGCGGCGACACCGCCAACCTGTTCCGCAGCGCCGCGCAGGATGCCTGTGACCGGTTCCGCCCCGAAGCCATCATCGTGGGCGCGTCCTGCACGGCCGAGCTGATCCAGGACAATCCGGGCGGGCTGGCCGAAGCGCTGGGGCTGCCGGTGCCGGTCATCGCACTTGACCTGCCTTCGTACCAGCGCCGGGAAAACTTCGGCGCCGATGAGACCTTCCTGCAGATCGTGCGCCATCTGGCGCGGCCCATGGCGCGCACGGCACGGGTCAGCTGCAACATCCTGGGGCCGACAGCGCTGGGCTTCCGGCACCGCGACGATCTGGCCGAGATCACGGCGCTGCTGGAGGAAATGGGCATCGACGTGAACCTGGCCGCCCCGATGGGGGCGCGCCCCGGCGATATCGCCCGCATCGGGGCTGCGCATTTCAACGTGCTTTTGTACCCCGAAACCGCCGAATCCGCCGCGCGGCACTGCGAGACGGCGTTTGGCCAGCCCTTCACAAAGACGATCCCGATCGGCGTTGCCGCCACCCGCGCCTTCATCGCCGAAGTGGCCGCCCTGGCGGGCACGGCGCGGCACCCCGACGAGGCGCGCCTGCGCCAGCCTTGGTGGGCGGCCTCGGTCGATTCGACCTATCTGACGGGCAAGCGCGTTTTCCTGTTCGGGGACGCCACCCATGTCATCGCCGCCGCCCGGATCGCGCGCGACGAGATCGGCTTTGAGGTGTGCGGCATGGGCTGCTACAACCGCGAACAGGCCCGCGCCCTGCGTGCGACGGCAAAGCAGTTCGGGGTCGAGCCGCTGATCACCGACGATTATCTGGAGGTGGAGGCGGCCATCGCCGCCCTGCAGCCGGAACTGATCCTGGGCACGCAGATGGAACGGCACATCGGCAAGCGGCTGGGTATTCCCTGCGCCGTGATCTCGGCCCCGGTCCATGTCCAGGATTTCCCCGCGCGCCATTCGCCGCAGATGGGCTTCGAAGGCGCGAATGTGATTTTCGACACCTGGGTGCATCCGCTGGTCATGGGGCTGGAAGAGCATCTTCTGCACATGTTCCGCGACGATTTCGAATTTCACGATGCCGCCGGCCCGTCGCATCACGGCGGCCATGCGCCGCGCAGCCTGTCAGACGCGCCGGGGGCTTTGCCCCCGCACCCCCAGGATATTTCTGAACGGAAAATGCCAGAGGCCCCTGCGGCAGACCGCCCCGATGCTGCCGCGCCTGCGGCAGACAGCATCGTCTGGCTGTCGGATGCCGAGCGCGAGTTGAAGAAGATTCCCTTCTTCGTGCGCGGCAAGGCACGGCGCAACACCGAAAGCTTCGCCGCCGGGAAAGGTCTGAACGAAATCAGCATCGACACGCTTTACGAGGCAAAGGCCCATTATGCGCGATGACCGGCACATGAACGCCTATCGCGTCGTCATCGTGACGCTGGACCGGCATGCCGCAGGCCCCGCCGCGCGGGTGACACCGCGCCTGCAGGCGGATTTCCCCGGCATCACTGTCGATATCTTCGCCGCCGCCGAATGGGGCAACAACCCAGGCGCCCTTGCCGAATGCGAGGCGGCGCTGCGCGGGGCCGACATCGTCATTGCCAACCTGTTGTTTCTTGAGGAACATGTGGCACCGATCCTGCCGCATCTTCAGGCGGCACGGGCGCGGTGCGATGCCTTTGTGGGCATGATCACCGACGGCCAGATCGTGCGGCTGACCAAGATGGGCGATCTGGACATGTCGAGGCCCGCCTCGGCGGCGATGCAACTGCTCAAAAGCCTGCGCGGGTCAAAGGGGCCGTCGGCGGCATCGGGCGAAAAGCAGATGAAGATGCTGCGCCGCCTGCCGAAGATCCTGCGCTTTCTGCCCGGCAAGGCGCAGGACCTGCGGGCCTGGTTCCTGTCGATGCAATACTGGCTGGGCGGATCGGACGACAATATCGAACAGATGCTGCGCTTTCTGGTGTCGCGCTATGCCACGGGCCGCAACTGGGCAAAGGCCGCCGCGAAAGCCCCGGTCGATTACCCGGATGTCGGCCTCTATCACCCGGCCCTGCCCGCCCGGATCACCACGCGGCTGGCCGATCTGCCGCGCCCCGCCGGGGCGCGGGGGACCGTCGGCCTGCTTTTGCTGCGGTCCTATGTTCTGGCCGATGACCGGGCGCATTACGATGCCGTGATCGCGGCGTTCGAGGCGCAGGGGCTGGCGGTGGTCCCCGCCTTTGCCGGCGGTCTGGACGGACGCCCGGCGATGGAGGCGTTTTTCCGCGGCCCGCAGGGGTCGGCCGTGGACGTGCTGGTGTCGCTGACCGGGTTCAGCCTGGTGGGCGGACCCGCCTATAACGACAGCCCGGCGGCGGTGGCCGCACTGACCGCGCTGGACGTGCCCTATGTCGCGGCCCATCCGCTGGAGTTCCAGACGCTGGCGCAATGGGCAGCCTCGGGCGGCGGGCTTGGCCCGGTGGAAACCACCATGCTGATCGCCCTGCCCGAGATTGACGGGGCAACCAACCCCACCGTCTTTGCCGGGCGGCACGGGTCCGAGACCTGCATGGGCTGCGCGCGGCGCTGCGCCGGGGCATCGGATGTGCGCGCCATGGCCCCCTGCCCCGAGCGTATCGGCGCGCTGGCCGACAAGGTGGCGCGGCTCGCGGCCCTGCGCCGCAGCCGGGTGGCGGACCGCAAGGTTGCCATCGTGCTGTACGGATTTCCGCCGAATGCCGGTGCGGTCGGCACCGCCGCCTACCTGTCCGTCTTCGAATCGCTGCACAACACGCTTCAGGCCATGGCGGCCGAAGGTTATGACGTGACCCCCCCGGCGACGGTGGACGCGTTGCGCGCGGCGGTCCTGCAGGGCAATGCCGCCCGGTTCGGCCAGCCCGCCAATGTCGCCGCCCATGTCGGCGCGGATGATATCGTGGCGCGCACCCCCTGGCTGGCCGAGGTCGAGGCCGCCTGGGGACCGGCCCCGGGACGCATCCAGTCCGACGGGCGCGGTGTCTTTGTGCTGGGCGCGCAGTTCGGCAAGGTGATGATCGGCATTCAGCCCGTCTTCGGGTACGAGGGCGACCCGATGCGCCTTCTGTTTGAAAGGGGTTTCGCCCCGACCCATGCCTTCACCACCTTTTACCGCTGGCTGCGCGAAGATTTCGGCGCGGATGCGCTGCTGCATTTCGGGATGCATGGCGCGCTGGAATTCATGCCGGGCAAGCAGGCGGGCATGGGGCCGGGCTGCTGGCCGGACCGGCTGATCGGCGGTCTGCCGAACATTTACCTTTATGCCGCCAACAACCCGTCGGAAGCCACCCTGGCCAAGCGCCGGTCAAACGCGATCACCGTGACGCATCTGACCCCGCCCCTGGCGCAGGCCGGGCTTTACAGGGGCCTGCTGGAACTGAAGGACAGCCTGAAGCGCTGGCGCGCCGCCGGGCCGGACGCGGCGGAACTGCCCGAACTGGAAGGGCTGATCGCGGAACAGGCGGCGGCGGTCGATCTGGGCGGTGTCGCCCCGGCGGCGCTGTGGATCAAGCTGCTGGAAACCGAAGAGGCGCTGATCCCGGACGGGCTGCATGTGCTGGGCCGGCGGCCCGATGCCGCCGCGATGGCCGGGTATCTGGACATTCTGGCCGGGGAGGACGCCGCCAAACGCGCCGATTATGCCGCAAAACTGGCACAGGACAGCGAAATCCCGGCGCTGCTGCGGGCGCTGGGCGGGCGCTTCATCGCCCCCGTGCCGGGCGGCGATCTGATCCGCAGCCCGGACATCCTGCCCACGGGGCGCAACATCCATGCCTTTGATCCGTTCCGGATGCCAACCGAATTTGCCCTGCGCGACGGCGCGAAACAGGCGCAGCGGCTGCTGGAGGCGCATCCCGTCCTGCCACGTTCGGTGGCACTGGTGCTTTGGGGGTCTGACAACATCAAATCCGACGGCGGGCCGATCGGCCAGGCCCTGGCCCTGATCGGGGCGCGGCCCCGGTTCGACAGCTATGGCCGGCTGTCGGGTGCCGACCTGATCCCGCTGGCCGAACTGGGCCGCCCCCGGATCGATGTGGTGATGACCCTGTCCGGCATTTTCCGTGACCTTCTGCCCTTGCAGACCCGGATGCTGGCCGAGGCCGCTTTCAAGGCCGCGACCGCAGATGAGCCTGCCAGCCTGAATTTCATCCGCGCCCATGCGATGGCCTATGCCGCGCAGATGGATGTGGACATGGAAACGGCATCCTTACGCGTCTTTTCCAACGCGGAAGGCGCCTATGGATCGAACGTCAACACGCTGGTCGATTCCTCGGCCTTTGGCGAGGAGGATGAGCTTGCCGATGCCTATGAGGCGCGCAAATCCTTTGCCTATGGCCGCGACGGCAAGGCGGTGAAGAACGCCGCCCTGCTGCAGAAGGCGCTGAAGAACGTCGATATTGCCTATCAGAACCTCGAATCGGTCGAACTGGGCGTGACCAGTCTGGACCATTACTTCGACACGCTGGGCGGCATTGCCCGTGCGGTGCGCCGCGCGCGCGGCGGTACCGGGGAAACACCGGTCTACATCGGCGACCAGACGCGCGGCACCGGCAAGGTGCGCACGCTGCGCGACCAGATCGCGCTGGAAAGCCGCTCTCGCACGCTGAACCCGAAGTTCTATGAAGGCATGCTCCGGCATGGCCCGGAGGGCGTGCGCCAGATCGAGGCGCATGTAACCAACACGCTGGGCTGGTCGGCCACCACCAGGGCCGTGGACCCTTGGGTCTATCAGCGCCTGTCGGAAACCTTCGTGCTGGACGAGGCGATGCGCCGCCGCCTGGCAGATTTGAACCCGCAGGCCAGCGCCCGGATGGCCAACCGCCTGCTGGAAGCAAGCGACCGCAACTACTGGCAGCCCGATGCGGAAACGCTGGCGGCCCTGCAGGGCGCTGCGGATGAGCTGGAAGACCGTCTGGAAGGGATCGCCGCAGAATGACCGGGATGCCCCATTGCGTCAGGCCGGCGGACAGCGGGGGGCCAGCCCCCCGCGCCCCCCGGGATATTTGTGAACAGGCAATGAAACCAAAGGGTTTCAGCCGTGCCAAGGAGGACAGCCGATGAGCCCGCGCGACGAGATTCCGAACCTGCGGGGACTGGATGGCGACGGGTCGGTCCAGGTCCATCAGGACGACAGCCTGAGAATCGAAGGTGCCAAGGTCTTTTCGGTTTATGGCAAGGGCGGGATCGGCAAATCGACCACCTCGTCGAACCTGTCGGCCGCCTTTTCGGTGATGGGCAAGCGCGTGCTGCAGATCGGCTGCGATCCCAAGCATGACTCAACCTTTACCCTGACGGGGCGGTTGCAGGCCACGGTGATCGACATCCTGAAAGAGGTGGATTTCCACCCCGAGGAACTGCGCCCCGAGGATTACGTCGCCATCGGCTTCAACGGCGTGAAATGCGTCGAAGCGGGCGGGCCACCGGCCGGCACCGGCTGCGGCGGCTATGTGGTGGGCCAGACGGTGAAGCTGCTGAAACAGCACCATCTGCTGGAAGACACCGATGTGGTGATCTTTGATGTGCTGGGCGATGTGGTCTGCGGCGGCTTTGCCGCCCCCCTGCAGCATGCCGACCGCGCGGTGATCGTCACCGCGAATGATTTCGACAGCATCTATGCGATGAACCGCATCATTGCCGCCGTTCAGGCAAAGTCGGGCAGCTACAAGGTGCGGCTGGCGGGCTGCGTGGCCAACCGCAGCCGCGAAACGGACGAGGTTGACCGCTATTGCGCCAGGGCCGGCTTCAACCGGCTGGCCCATATGCCCGACATCGATGCCATCCGCCGGTCACGGCTGAAGAAGAAGACGCTGTTCGAGATGGACGAGTCCGAAGACATCATGCTGGCGCGGGCGGAATACCTGCGGCTGGCCGACACGCTGTGGCGGTCGGTGGGGGGCGAAGGATCATCCCCGGCCCCCCTGCCCGACCGCGAGATTTTCGAATTGCTGGGATTTGACTGATGACCGACTACCTGGCCACCCGCGACCGGGTCGAGCATTACTTTGACCGCAGCGCCACCAGGGTCTGGGAACGCCTGACCTCGGACGCGCCGGTTTCACGCATCCGCCAGACGGTGCGCGAGGGGCGCGACCGGATGCGGGCGACCATGCTGTCGCGGCTGCCCGATGATCTGACAGGCGCGCGGGTGCTGGATGCCGGCTGCGGCACCGGGCAGATGACGGCGGAACTGGCCGCGCGCGGGGCCGAGGTGACGGCGGTGGATATCTCGCCGGCGCTGGTGGCGATTGCCGAGGCGCGCCTGCCGGGCGAACATGCGGCCCGCGTCCGTTTCGCCAGCGGCGACATGCTGGCCGATCATCACGGCCGCTTTGACTACGTGCTGGCGATGGACAGCATGATCTACTACGCGACCCTCGATATCGCGCGGTCGCTGGACCGGCTGGGGGCGCGCACCGGCCGGGCGGTGGTGTTCACCGTGGCACCGCGCACGCCGTTCCTGATGACCTTCTGGGGCCTGGGGCAGATGTTTCCGCGCGCCGACCGTTCGCCCGCCATGGTGCCCCATGCCTTTGAGCGGCTCAACCGCGCCACCGGCAACCGGCTGCGCCGGGTGGCCCGCGTCTCGCGCGGGTTCTACATTTCGGAATGCCTGGAGTTCCGGCCGTGATCCTGCGCCGCAAGCATGTGAAGGCCCTGTCGCCGTCGTGGCTGCCCTTTGCCGATGCCGCCTCGGAAGACCTGCCGCTGCATCAGCTTTTGCGCCTGTCGCTGTTCCAGATTTCCGTGGGCATGGCGACGGTGCTGCTTTTGGGCACGCTGAACCGGGTGATGATCGTCGAGATGGGCGTGCCCGCCTCGGTCGTGGCGATCATGATCGCGCTGCCGGTGCTGGTCGCCCCGTTCCGCGCCCTGCTGGGGTTCCGGTCGGACACCTATCGTTCTGCCCTGGGGTGGAAGCGCATTCCCTATCTGTGGTTCGGCTCGCTGTGGCAGATGGGCGGGCTGGCGATCATGCCCTTTGCGCTGATCGTGCTGTCGGGTGACCAGACCCTGGGGCCGGCCTGGGCGGGCGAGGTGCTGGCGGCGCTGGCGTTCCTTATGACCGGGCTTGGCCTGCACATGACCCAGACCGCCGGGCTGGCGCTGGCGGCGGACCGGGCGACCGAAGAAACGCGCCCGCGCGTTGTTGCGATGCTTTATGTGATGTTCCTGATCGGCATGGCGATTTCGTCCATCGTCGTGGGGTGGCTGCTGCGCGACTTTGCCCCGCTGACGCTGGTGCGGGTGGTGCAGGGCTGTGCCGCGATGACGCTGATCCTGAACCTGATCGCGCTGTGGAAGCAGGAAAGGCTGCGCCCGATGTCGGCGGCGGAGATGGCCGCCCCGCGTCCGAAGTTCCGTGCAGCCTGGTCTGACCTGCGCCGCGTGCCGGACGCGATGCGGCTGATGGCGGTGGTGGCGCTGGGCGCGCTGGCCTTCAACATGCAGGATGTGCTGCTGGAACCCTATGGCGGCGAGATCCTGGGTCTTTCGGTGGCGGCAACCACGCTGCTGACCGCCAGTTCGGCCATCGGCGCACTGGCGGGATTCGTTCTGGCGGCACGCTGGCTGGGCCGCGGCATGGACCCGTTCCGCATGGCTGCGCGCGGGCCATTGGTTGGAATTGCGGCGCTGTCCTGTGTCGTCTTTTCGGCCCCGGTGGGGTCAGCGGCGCTGTTCTATCTCGGCGCGTTCGGCATCGGTCTGGGGGGCGGGCTGTTTGCCGTGGCCACGCTGACCGCGGCGATGAACCTGCCCGAACGCGGACTGGCCGGCCGGGGCCTCGTGCTGGGCGCCTGGGGGGCCGCGCAGGCCACCGCCGCGGGCAGTGCCGTTGCCCTTGGCGGGCTTTTGCGCGACGGGATCGGGCATCTTGCGCTGTCGGGCCGGCTCGGCGAGGCGCTGGCGACACCCGCCGCAGGCTACAGCTTTGTCTATCATCTTGAAATCGGACTTCTCTTTGCCACGCTGGCGGCCCTTGGGCCGCTGGTGCGCACCCGCATCCTGACCCGCAATCCCGCACAAGGCAGCGCCCGCCTGGGTCTTGCCGAATTCCCCACCTGACCCCGGAGGACCCTTTCATGGTAGGTGTTACTTTCTTCGGAAACTTCGACCTCGCAAGTCTTGCGATCTGGCTGTTCTGGGGCTTCTTCGCCGCTCTGGTCTACTATCTGCAAACCGAGAACATGCGCGAAGGCTATCCTCTGGAAACCGAGGATGGCGCGCCCGCGCCGAACCAGGGGCCATTCCCGGTGCTGAAACCGAAAACCTTCCGCCTGCCCTTCGGGCGCGGCGAGGTGCAGGCCCCCAACCATGCCCGCGAGGCACGCGAGGTGGCGCTGGCCCGCACGGCCGTCTCGGAAGGCTTTCCGCATGCGCCAACGGGCGATCCCATGCGGGACGGTGTTGGCCCCGCCTCCTGGGCCCCGCGCCGCAACCTTCCGGAACTGGACGGGCACGGGCACAACAAGATCGTGCCGATGGCGGGATCGGGCCATTTCACCGTGGCTGCCGGGCGTGATCCCCGCCGGTTGCCGGTGCAGGCCAGCGATCACGTGATCGTCGGCAGGATTTCCGACATGTGGATCGACGGGGCCGAACAGCTGGTCCGGTACCTGGAAGTCACGCTCGACAGCGGGGGCAAGCGGCTGATCCCGATGCCGATGGCAAAAATCCATTCGGACCGGGTCAAAGTCTCCTCGATTCCCTCCGAACTCTTCGCTAGCGTTCCCACGACACGGTCCTCAACCGAAGTGACGCTGCTGGAGGAAGACAAGATCAGCGCCTTCTACGGTGGCGGCACACTTTATGCGGCAGACCGCCGGAAAAGCCGCTGGGACGCGCTGCGCTGACACGACAGGGCTGACCCCGGCGACAAAGACCGGGGCAGCCGCCCGACGACGCCACGCCAGGAGATCACAATGTCACAGCACAACGACTTTTCCTTCGAGCCGATCCCCGGTCTGCCCGAGCGGCCGCCTTCGGGCGAAGAGATTCTGTGGCAGGGCCGCCCCGACACCCTTGCGCTGGCGCGCGAGGCGATGGGACTGACCTGGATCGGCGGCTACTTTGTGTTCATCGCGGTCTGGCGCGCCGGTTCTGCTGCGGCGGACCTGCCGCTGCCCCAGGCCCTTGCCGTTGCCCTGCCCTACCTTGGGCTTGGGCTTCTGGCCTGCCTGGTGATCCTTGCCATCGCCTGGGCGCAGGCAAGGGCGACCGTCTATACCATCACCAGCGCCCGCGTGGCGATGCGCATCGGGGCCGCGCTGACGGTCACGCTGAACCTGCCGCACCGGCAGATCGAGGCTGCCAGCCTTGACCTGCGCCGGTCCGGCACCGGGACCATCGCCCTGAAGACACCGGACGATACCCGGCTGTCCTATCTTGTCTGCTGGCCGCATGTGCGGCCCTGGCGGATGCGCCATACCGAGCCGGCGCTCCGCTGCATCCCCGAGGCCGCGCAGGTGGCCCGGATTCTGGCCGAAGCCGCCGAAGCGCGGCAGGCCATGCCGGTTCTGAAGCGGACTGCCGCACAGACGCCGGTTTACGACCAGGACTACGCCCTCGCCACAGGATGACCCCCATGACACACGCATCGCACGACCTCTTGCGCGAGCGGGACCGCGACATGATCCCGACACCCCTGCTGCGGCTGATGCTGGCGCTTGTTGCAGCCAGCCTGCTGCTGGTTTCAGGGGCGGTCCTGACGGGCCACACCCCCACCGGCCAGCCGAAGGAAAGCCCCGTCACGGCCGACCGCCAGCTGGTCCTCAAGACCGGCGGGGCCAAATCCGTGACACTTTATGACGCGGATGGCAGTTTTCTGACCCACCTTGACCACGGCGGCTTTGTGACCGTTGTTGCCAGCGGGCTGGACCGCGCGCGGACTGTCGCCCGTGTGGGCCAGGACGTGCCCGTTACCCTGGCACGGCATGAGAACGGCCGTTTGACGCTGTCCGATCCCGCAACGGGATGGACGGTCGAGTTGACCGCCTTCGGGTCCGACAACGAAGCGGCCTTTGCGGCGCTGCTTCCCGGCGAATGACAGGGGGATATGCCATGCCGCTTTTTTCCCGCAGCACCGAAGAGGTGCCCTGCACGGTCGAGGTCAGCCACCGCTTCGAATCGCTTCATGCCCATGTCCGCTTCAACAACGGTGCCGTCGTCTTTCCGGGCGACGAGGTTCTGGTGCACGGCAAGCCGGTTCTTGCCGCCTACGGCGAAGTGATTGTCGAGGACCGGACCGCAACCATCACCCGTGCCAGCCTGCTGGAACGCCTCTGGACCCGGATGACCGGGGACTTCGGGTTCATGGAACTGTGCGAATTCTCTTTCTCGGATGAGGTGAAGCTGTGAACGCAACCCCGCTGGACCTGTATCCTGATCCGGTCGAATCCGATTTTGCCGCCACCGACACCACGGCGATGGCCACGGAAACGACGCTGCTCAACCCGCGCTTCTACACGACCGATTTCGACGAGATGGACCGGATCGATGTCACTCCGGTGCGCCCCGCCTGGGACAGGCTGATCGCCCAGATGAAATCGGACCCCAACAGGGGCCATTTCAAGAAGAACGCCGACTGGAACGAGGTGGACTGGGCCGGCATGGACCCGGCCCTGCGCAAGGAATTCATCGACTTTCTGGTGTCCTCCTGCACCGCCGAGTTTTCGGGCTGTGTGCTGTACAAGGAAATGAAGCGGCGCGGCAAGAACCCCGACATCTGCGAGTTGTTCAGCTATATGTCGCGCGACGAGGCGCGCCATGCCGGCTTCATCAACGATGCGCTGCGCGAGGCGGGCGTCGCGGTGAACCTGGGCTTCCTGACCAAGGCCAAGAAATACACCTATTTCCGGCCGAAGTTCATCTATTACGCCACCTACCTGTCGGAAAAGATCGGCTATGCCCGCTACATCACCATTTACCGGCATCTGGAAGCCAACCCGGATCAACGGTTCCACCCGATTTTCAAGTGGTTCCGCGAATGGTGCAACGATGAGTTCAGCCATGGCGAGGCCTTTGCCCTGCTGATGAAGACCGATCCCAGACTGACGACCAGCTTTGTCAACAAGCTGTGGATCAAGTTCTTCCTGACGGCAGTCTATTCGACCATGTGGGTGCGCGACCATGCCCGGCCAGAGTTTCACAAGGCCCTGGGTGTGGACATCGCCTGGTATGATCAGGAGGTGTTCCGCAAGACTTCGGCGATCTCGCGCCAGATCTTCCCGATCGAACTGGACATCGATCACAAGCGCTGGATCCCCAATCTGGAGCGGATGAACCGCGCCTTCATCGCCATGGATGCGGCGAAACGGCAGGGCGGACTGGGCGGCAGGCTGGCGGGCTGGGCGGCAGGGGCAAAGGCGCTGTATGCCTTTGTCGTGCTCTATACCATTCCCGCGCATCGCCATGATCTGCCCGCCGATGTCAGGCTGGAGCCATCTTATTGATCCTGATGGCATCATATGGCGCTGCCTGTCCGGCTTCCCCCGGGCTGGCGGGGGGGCGGCCATGACGGGGACACCCTGGCTTGCCGCCCTTGCCGCGCTGTTTCTGTGGTGGTTTTCCACCGGGGTGATCCTGTGGCGCGTGCGCCGCGCCGACAACGGCGGCCCCGAGGGCCATCTGTGGTCCGTGCTGCTGGGCTTGCCGCTGCTGGTCGCCGGGGGGCTTGGCTTTCACCACTCGCTGACCGATGCCTCTGTGACCGGGGTCCACATCGCCTTTCTGTCGGCGCTGGCCATCTGGGGCTGGATCGAGCTTGCCTTTCTGTCCGGCGTCATCACCGGCCCCAACCGCCGCCCCTGCCCCGACACGGCACCGGAATGGGAAAGGTTCCTGCGCGCCTTCGGGACCATCGCCTGGCATGAAATCCTGCTGGCGGCCGTGACGGTTCTGATGGGCCTGATGGCCTGGGACCAGGCCAATCACTTTGGCTTTCTGACCTTCGCGGTGCTGTTCTTTGCGCGCATTTCGGCCAAGCTGAACCTGTTTTTCGGCGTGGCCAACATCAACACCGAATTCCTGCCGCAGCCGCTGGCGCACCTTCCCAGCCATTTCCGCCGCCGCCCGATGAACGGTTTCTTCCCGGTTTCGGTGACGGCGCTGTGCTTTGCCGCAGGCTGCTGGCTGGAACGGCTGATGGCCGCCCCCACACCGGGTGCCGAGGCGGGCTTTGCCCTGCTGACCGCGCTGACACTGCTTGCCCTGCTGGAGCACTGGTTCATGGTGCTGCCGCTTCCCGACCAGAAACTGTGGCGCTGGATGATCGACCCGCCCACACCGAAAACGACAGCCCCGGCCCATGCCGCGCTGAAGGAGACCCCGCATGGATTTTGAACGTTTCTTCAAGGACGAGCTTGGCGCGCTGAAGGCCGAAGGCAACTACCGCATCTATGCCAATCTTCAGCGCCGGTGCGGCGAACAGACCCGCGCGGTCAACCACCGCAACGAGCCGCGCGAGGTCACCGTCTGGTGTTCCAACGATTATCTGGGCATGTCCCATCACCCGGACGTTGTCGGCGCGATGGTGGATGCCGTCCAGGCCTGTGGCACCGGTGCGGGGGGCACGCGCAACATCTCGGGCAATGCGGTGCATCACATGGCGCTTGAGGCAGAGCTTGCGGACCTGCATGGCAAAGAGGCGGCACTTCTGTTCACCTCGGGCTATGTTTCGAACTGGGCGGCGCTGTCGACGCTGGGTGCCCGGATTCCCGGTGCGGTGATCCTGTCGGATGCGGGCAACCACGCCAGCATGATTGAAGGGATCCGCCATTCGCGCGCCGACAAGGTCATCTGGAAACACAATGACTGGCGCGATCTGGACCGCAAGCTGAAGGCGGTCGGCGACCGGCCAAAGATTGTCGCCTTCGAATCGGTCTATTCGATGGATGGCGACATTGCGCCGATCCGCGAGATTGTCGAAGTGGCCGAATCACATGGTGCCATGACCTATATCGACGAGGTGCATGCGGTGGGCATGTACGGTCCGCGCGGCGGCGGTGTTTCCGAACGCGAGGGGCTGGCAGACCGGATCACCCTGATCGAGGGCACCCTGGGCAAGGCTTATGGCGTGGTCGGCGGCTATGTCACCGGAACTGCCGCGCTGTGCGACTTCATCCGGTCCTTTGCCAGCGGATTCATCTTCACCACCGCCCTGCCCCCCGCCGTTGCCGCCGCCGCCACCGCATCCATCGTGCATCTGAAGGGCAGCGATGTGGAACGCCAGCGCCAGCGCCAGCAGGTGGCGCGGCTGCGCGCCGCCCTGGACCGCCACGGAATCCCGCATATGACGAATGACAGCCACATCGTGCCGGTCATCATCGGCGATCCGGTGAAATGCCGCATGATTTCGGACATCCTGATGGAAGACTGGGGCATCTATGTGCAACCGATCAACTATCCGACCGTCCCGAAAGGCACCGAACGGCTGCGGCTGACCCCATCCCCGCATCACAGCGATGCAGACATTGACCATCTGGTCATGGCTCTGGCATCACTCTGGCGCAGATGCGCCCTTGCCCATGCGGTGGCGTGACCCACATACTGCACCATATGCCCGGTATGCGGCCGCGTACCGGCGAAGTAACGGGAGGCTATACATGAAACATGCGATCACTGCCCTGACCATCCTTGCCGCATCCAGCGGCATGGCCCTTGCTGCGGGCGACGCCGAAGCCGGCAAGAAGATTTTCAACCAATGCCAGACCTGCCATGTCGTGGCGGATCCTGACGGCAATGTGCTGGCCGGGAAGAACGCCAAGACCGGCCCCAACCTGTACGGGATCATCGGCCGTCCGGCTGCATCTTACGAAGGCTTCAAGTACGGCGACGGCATCAAGGAAGCCGCTGCCAAGGGCCTGGTCTGGGACGAAGCAAATCTCACCGTCTATGTTCAGGACCCCACCAAGTTCCTTGACGAGTTCACCGGGAATCCGAAGCTGAAAAGCAAGATGGTCTTCAAGGTGAAAAAGGAAGAAGACGCGGCCAATGTCGCGGCCTTCCTGGCCTCGCTCAGCCCTGCCGCAGGCGAAGCGCCGGCCGCGACCGAGTGATCCTGGCCTGACCGCTGAAGGGGGCCGGCCGCAGGCGCGGCCCCCTGGCATCAGGTGCAAAGGGGCACAGGAACAAGGACGACCCTGCCCGCCGGGCGCGCCGCCGCGCCCGGCGGGTTTGAACTTTGGGGCCGCTGTCACTGCGGAACGCCCAGGCCCTTCGCCGCAGCCGGACAATGACAGTACGGCACCCGGTCAATCCTGCCCGGGGCAGGCGATACCATAGAAACGACATGACGGTGCCCCGCGCTTTCCTCCGCGTGGCGCTGGCCATTGCCCCACTGCCGCCCGATCAGGGAAGGTCGCTTGTTACGCCCCGCGCGGAACCAGGCGCAGAACGCGGCCCGCACGGCGCGCATGGGCGTCTTGGACGACGCGGCAGATGTCGGCACGGGTCAATCCGGCATCGCGGTACATCGCTGCGGGCGCAGCATGGTCGATGAACCGGTCCGGCAGGGTCATGGTCAGCAGGCTGACCCCGCCGTCAAGCTGGCCGGAATTGGCCAGATAATGCAGCACCAGGGCACCGAATCCGCCTTGCGCGCCCTGTTCCACGGTCACGACGGTGCCGTGGTGGCGGACAAGCTGATCGATCAGCGCTTTATCAAGCGGCTTGGCAAAGCGGGCGTCGGCAACGGTCGTGCTGATGCCTGCGCTGTCAAGTTCCTCCGCAGCAGCCAGGCATTCGGCCAGCGACGCGCCCAGTGACAGCAGCGCCACATCGCTGCCCTCTTTCATCACGCGCCCCTTGCCGATGTCCAGCAGGCGGCCCCGCTGCGGCATGTCCACCCCGGCACCGTCACCGCGCGGATAGCGAAAGGCGATGGGGCCCGCATCATGCGCGGCGGCGGTTGCCACCATATGCATCAGCTCGGCCTCATCCGCCGCCGCCATCACGGTAAAGCCAGGCAGATTGCCCAGAAAGGCCAGATCGAAGGCACCGGCATGGGTGGCCCCATCGGCCCCGACAAGACCGGCCCGATCAATGGCAAAGCGCACCGGAAGGCCCTGCAGAGCCACATCATGCACGATCTGGTCGTAGCCCCGCTGCAGGAAGGTGGAATAGATCGCGCAGAACGGACGCAAACCGGCGGCGGCCATGCCGGCGGCGAAGGTGACGGCGTGCTGTTCGGCGATGCCCACGTCGAAGACGCGGCTGGGCATCTGGGCCGCCAGAATGTCAACACCGGTGCCCGAAGGCATCGCCGCTGTCACCGCAACGATCCGGCTGTCGTGGCGGGCCTCCTGCAGCAGCGCCTGCCCGAATACCTTGGTATAGGCGGGCGCGTTTGACGGTGTCGCCTTCTGCTCTCCCGAGAGGACATCGAACTTCGCGACGCCATGGTACTTGTCGGCTGCGGTTTCGGCCGGGGCATAGCCCTTGCCCTTTTTGGTGATCACGTGGATCAGCACGGGACCCGAGGCGCGGACCCGGGCCGCGCGCAGAACCGCAAGCAGATCATCCATGTCGTGCCCGTCAACCGGCCCGATGTAACTGAACCCCAGTTCCTCGAACAGCGTGCCCCGGTCCGGCTGCCCGGTCACCAGCGCGCGGGCGCGACGCGCGCCTTCGCGCAGGGGCCCCGGCAGGGCCGCCTCCATGCCTTCGGCCAGGCGGGCGAAGGGCATCAGGGGGTTCAGACCGCTGAGGTACCTCGACATGGCACCGACCGGGGGCGCTATGCTCATCTCATTGTCGTTCAGGATCACGAACAGGCGTTTGCCCAGATCGCCGGCATGGTTCATCGCCTCATAGGCCATGCCGGCGGATATGGCACCATCGCCGATCACCGCAATCGCATCCCCCGTCGGCATGCCCATGTCGCGCCCCGTCGCAAACCCCAGCGCCGCCGAAATCGAGGTCGAGGAATGGGCCGCGCCAAACGGATCGAACGGGCTTTCAGAGCGTTTGGTGAAGCCCGACAGGCCGCCTTCCTGGCGCAGGGTGCGGATGCGGTCGCGCCGCCCCGTCAGGACCTTGTGCGGATAGCACTGATGCCCGACATCGAAGATCAGCTTGTCTGCGGGCGCGTTGAACACCGCATGGATCGCCACGGTCAGTTCCACGACCCCCAGCGAAGACCCAAGGTGCCCGCCCGTCACCGAGACGGCGGAAATCACCTCGGCACGCAGTTCATCCGCCAGACGGCCAAGCTCGGCGTCCGACAGGGACTTCAGGTCTGCCGGTCCGGCAATGCGATCCAGAAGGGGGGTTACGGGGCGGGTCATCGCAAGGACCTCCGTCGGGGAAAAGGGTGCCGTGCGGTCATGCGCACGGCACCAGTCGCCTGTCGCCAGCAGGAAGGGAACCGGGCCGGGACGGCCCGAAGATCCGGGCCAGGCGAGACGGCCCGAAGGAAGGTGGACGGCCCCGCGCGGGGGCCGACCGGTTTCAGGCGGCCACAGCCGGGGCGACCGGCATTTGCAGGGCACCGGTCTGCTGCGGCGACGGGGCCTGCTTGCTTTGTTCCGGCAGGGCCAGCGATACAAGGTAGATCGCGCCCAGCACGACCCCGATGGCGATGACAAACAGCGCCGCCTTGCCGGCACCTGCCAGCATCTGCCCCAGAACCCAGTGGCGGATATGCACGCGCCTGTTGGCGTGTTCGTAATAGGGTTTTTCGTGTTGCATGACGCTCTCCTCCTCGGGGTCAGTTCAGCGGCGCAAAGCCGTGGTCCTGCGCCCAGACAAACCAGTTGTCGACAACCGTTCCCGACAGAAGGATGCCGATGCCGCCCGTCAGGGTCGTCAGCACCGCAAACCACCACGCCCAGCGGTGGATCCCCTCCATCGTCGCATTGAACCCCATGGTCCAGCGCCAGAACAGCGCAGCGCGTTCCGAAGCCGTGCCCCGGTCAACGATCTGCTCGATCTCGCGGTCGCCGCCGAACCGGCTGACGGCCAGGATCGTTGCCCCGTGCATGGCAAACAGCAGGGCCGACCCGTAAAGGAAGACGATGCTCAACGCATGGAACGGATTGTAGAACAGGTTGCCATAGGTCAGCGAAAACAGGTTCGTCCAGTCCAGATGCGGGAAGATGCCGTAAGGCACCGCTTCGGACCAGCTTCCCATCAGCACCGGCCGGATCAGGCCCAGCACCAGGAACAGCCAGATAGCACTGGCAAAGGCCCAGGCCACATGCTTGCCCATGCCAAGGGCTTCGGCGCGCAGATAGGTGCGCACCCACCAGGTCATCACCGAGATCAGCAGGAAGAACGACGCGATCAGCCACAACCCGCCTTCGCCCAGCGGCGCAAATCCAAGGCCGTATTCCGGCGCCGGCGGCTCCAGCGCCATGTAGAACAGATCACGCAGGAAGACGCCCGGGTTGTACCCCGCCTGATGCCAGAAACTGGCCCCGACCAGCATGAACCAGATCGCGCCCGTCGCCAGCGAAATCACGCCAAAGGTCCCCAGGTAGATCGGCCCCAGCTGTGCGTTGCCAAACCAGCCAAGAAGGTTTGAAAACCCTGCACCCTTTGTCCGGTTCCGCAGGTCCACATCCTCGACCAGTCCCATTTCAGGGGCGGCACGCACCTGAACCTGGGTGAAGATATTCTGATACTCAGCCATTGACGCCTCCCGGAATGTTGGCCCACCACGGCAACTGCAGGTACCAGTCCCACCAGACGACCCATTCGTCGAACCAGATGGTGCCCGAAATGACGATGCAGACCGCGCTCCAGAACCCGGCATTCAGCGCCAGCAACAGACCCAGCCTGTGAATGCCAAGCGTGCCCACCGAATAGCCGATCAGATCCCGGAAGAAGGTATCTTCATGGTCGGGCGAGCGGATCTCCCTGCCCTTGGCCGGGTTTACCGCCGAAAGGATCAGCGCCCCGTGCAGCGCCAGCGCCAGCGTGGTGGTGAAAAAGAAGCTCACCGCGATCATATGCGCCGGGTTGTAGTGGAAGTTGCCATAGGCATAGCCGGTGTTGGACACCCAATCGAGGTGGCTGAAGATGCCATAGGGAAAGGCATAGCCCCAGGCCCCCATCAGGATCGGGCGTATGACCACCAGCGTGACATAGGCAAAGATCGCCACGCCGAAGGCAAAGGGCACGTGCAGCCCCATCCCCAGCTTGCGCGCGATTTCCACCTCGCGCAGCGCCCAGGAAACGAAGGCCCCGATGGCGCAGATGGTGATCAGCTGCCAAAGCCCGCCGTCCCGCAGCGGTGCCGCCGCCAGCCCGTATTCGATCGGCGGCGGATCGATCGAGATCAGCCAGGGGTTCCAGACACCTTCGATCGCCGTGCCATAAAAGATCAGGATCGTCCCGAGCGCCGCGAAAAAGAACGTCGTCACCCCAAAGAAGCCGACATAGAAGGGGCCGACCCAGAAGTCGAACAGGTTTCCGCCGACAAGCGTGCCGCCCGGCACGCGGTATTTTCGTTCGAAGCTGAGCAGTGCCATGCTTCCCTCTCCGCTGGCGGCCAGACGGCCAGTCGCAAATGCGGTGACGTCGCTGCCGGATGTGGTTTCATCAATGGTTGCGGGCGGGGACACCGCCCGCAACAGGGGCAGGGCCCTTACTCTGCCGGTGCCGGTGCGACGCGGTTGTACTTTGCCGCAGCAATGTCGAACCAGTTGTAGCTGGGCGTGCTGAGCAGCACGAGGTGGATCATCGCGGCCAGCAGGAACAGGAACACGCCCTGTGCCACGAAAACGCGACGCGGATCGAAGATCAGCCAGATTTTGTAGAATTTGGACATGTCTTGATCCCCCCTCAGAACCACGGTTGCCAGAAGAAGACCGCAGCATGAGCAACAACGGCAACGATGACAAATAGCCAAAGTCCGCTCATGTAGACGGAATGCAGTTCCTGCGCCTGCTGGTCGGTCAGACCTGTGAAGCTCAGGTCGTTTCTATCAGCCATGTTATCCTCCGGATCGTCAGACTGAAGCAGCGTTCCCCGCTGCGGGGTTCCGGCAGGGCTGACAGGCCCTGCCGACCGACTGTCACCCCGTCACGGGGCGTCAGACGTTTTCCCTCGGCCCTTGCGGAACCGAAGCCGGTGAGCGGCCCTTTCAGGCCGAAAAGATGTGGGGCGTGATCGCCCGTGCTTCGGCCAGCGCGCGGCGGACCGGATCCTTGGTGTCCCGCCCGGTCGCAAGATCAGCAAGCGTGGACACAAAGGTGAACGGCAGCGCCGCCACGAAAATCACCGCGAAGTAGATGCGGTATTCCAGCTTCGGCACCCTTTGGTGCCGCGGGGCCGGGCCGTTCGCCATCTGGTCGCTCATGCCGTCTCTCCCTTTGCAATCGTGCCTGCGAAGCCGGTCAGGGCCTCGACGGTTTCTCTGATGACCCGTTCCTGCCCGGCATCGAGGGCAGCCTTTTCGGCCGCATCGCGCAGGGTCCGGGCGGCGCTGATCCGCGTCAGCACCGGGTGCCGGTTCACGATCCGGTCCAGCGCCAGCTGCGCCTCGACGTCCCAGGGGAAATCGCGGCGCAGTGTTGTGGGGGTGGCCGCTGCCGAATCCATGTCGGACCCCAGCGGCAGGATATGGAACAGGGCATCGAACAGGCCGTTGCACACCTCCTGCAACAGCCAGACGCAGCCGGAATAGCCCATGACAGGCGTGCCGATGGCCCGCCGGATCGCAGCGCCCGGGAAACTGGCGGCAAGAAAGACGGGCTGCGGCCCGTGCCCGCCCTTCATCTCGGCCAGGTACATCTTTTCATTGATCGACCCCATGACGATCAGCGGACGGTGCTGACGCATCAGGCCGCGCACCTTTTCGCCATCGGTCTTCTGACCGGGCTTGCGCGCCACGGCAAAGGCGCAAGGCAGGCCCAGATCACCCTCCAGATAGCGGCGCACGCCACGGGCATAGGTTTCATTCGCGACGATGCCGAAGTTTGCGGTGGCAAAGAAATCCTGCGTCACCGACCGCCACAGGTCCCAGACCGGTTTCAGCGTGGAATGCTTTTCGCGCGCGATGAAGGGCTCGGGGTCCAGCCCCAGCATCTCGCCCAGCTTGCGCAGGAACAGCGTGGTCGATTCCAGCCCGATGGGGGCCTGCAGATAGGGTTTGCCCAGCACCTCGGCCAGACCGCGACCGAACTCGCGGTACATCACCACGTTCACATCGGCATTCACCAGGCCGCGCATTTCGGCCAGATGCGCGCCCAGCGGCATGACCATGTGAACATCGGCACCGATGCCTTCGATCAGGCGGCGGATCTCGTGCAGGTCCGACGCCATGTTGAAAACGCCGTACATCGGCCCGAGAATGTTCACGCGGGGACGCGCCCCCGCGGGGCGCGGTGTTTCGGGTGGCATCCGCCCCTTGGTCATGCCGAATTCGGTGAAGATCCAGGTCATCGCCCGGTCGGCGGCCTGCCACTGATCCTCGTCTATGGTGCGGGGCAGAAAGCGCTGGATGTTGGTGCCCATCGGGGTCACGCCGCCGCCGATCATCTCGGCGATCGATCCGGTCACGACCACCGCCGGCAAGGCCGGATCAAGCGTTTTCCACGCCCGGCGCATCGCCCCTTCGGTGCCGTCGCGGCCCAGCTCTTCCTCGCCCAGGCCCGTCACCACGATGGGCAGCTCATGCGGCGGCAAGGCATCGGTGTAATGCAGAACCGAGGTTACGGGCAGATTCTCGCAGCCCACGGGGCCGTCGATCACCACCTGCAACCCCTTGACCGCGCAGAAGGCATAGACTGCGCCCCAGTAGCCGCCGGCCCGGTCATGATCCTGGATCAGCATGACCGGCCCCCAGAATTCACCGGGCGATTTTTCTGCGAAAAATCATCCGCCTGCGACAGATTTTTCGCAGAAAAACCGCCCGCAACCGCCTTGCTCAAAACTGCCGGAAAGGTGACGTGAAGCCGGACGCGCAGCATCAGATCATCTCCTCCGCCTTTGCGGCCTTTGCCTTGTTGTCCAGCTTCTTCTGATGCGCCGCGCGGAATTCGGGGCGCAGATTGGGGCTGCCTTCCCAGATGCCGGCGCTGTCGCCACTGCCGACCCCGTCGAAGAAGCGCTGCATCCCTTCCATCTGGTCACGCCCGGCGATGGCGGCGTTGACAACCTGCGCCAGACTGCCCGCCCCGGCCGGCCCCATCAGCGGGCGGGCCGAGATGAGGTTCGTGAAATAAAGCGATGGAATTGCTTTTTCTTTTGCTTTTTGTACGACCGGTGTTGTCCCGATGGCCAGGTCGGGACGAACCGCCTCCATCGCCGAAAGATCGTCTTCCAGCGAGGCGCGGAACCTGACCTTGACGCCGCGCGCCTCCAGCCAGTCGCGGTCCGCCTCGGACCAGGGCGTGCGGGCGCAGGCGGTGCCGACATAGGGCACCTCTGCCCCGCTTTCGATCAGAAGGCGGGCCACCAGCAGTTCCGAACCCTCGTAACCTGACAGGGTGATCGTACCCTTGACCGGCGTCGCGGCCAGGGCCGCCCGGATGGCCGGCAGGAAGGTGTTCTGGGATGTGGCAATCTTTTCCGCAGCAATCCCATAGGCTTCACCGATGTTCTTCAACCACAGGGCGGTGCCGTCATGCCCCACGGGGGCCGAGCCGACAACGGGCCGTCCGGCGGCCTCGAATTCGCGCACCGCCGCCGTGTAGAACGGATGGATCGCAGCACAGACGCCAGAGTCCAGGGCGGCGTAAAGCTCGCGCCATTCGCGGCAGGGCACCACCGGCCCTGCGGCCAGCCCCAGGGGCGACAGCATCGCGCCGATCATCATCGGGTCGGCGGGGAACATTTCGCCCAGCAGGGCAACGGTCGGGCGGTCTGACCTGCCCTGCAGCGGTGCCTGAACCGGGCCCGCCTCGATCTCGGCACGGGCATATTTCAGCATCGCCCCGGCAAGCACATCCTTGGCTTCGGCATGGGTGGGGATGCCAAAGCCGGGCACGTCGATGCCCACGATGCGCACGCCGTTGATCTCGCCGGGCAGCAGCTTGAGCGGCACGCCAGAGGCTGTGGGCACACAAAGGTTCGTCACCACCACCGCATCATAACGGTCGGGGTCGGCCAGTTCGTGGACCGCATCGCGGATGTCTTCGAACAGCTTGCCGGTGACCAGCGTTTCGGAATTGAACGGCACATAGCCCACAGAACGCCGCGCACCGTAGAAATGCGACACGAAGGTCAGGCCGTAGACACAGCAGGCAGAGCCGGACAGCACCGTGGCCACCCGGCGCATCCGCAGCCCGACGCGCAGCGACCCGAAGGCGGGGCACATGGATTGCGGCTTGTCATGGGGCCCTTGCGGATAGTCGGCGGCATACCGGTCAAGGATTTCGGACTTGCCGGCAAGACGTGCGGCCTTTTCCATTTCGTCGGCACCGGCATGGCAGCCCATGCCATCGACGGGGGCTGAAACCGCCGGATCAGCCGGACCTTCCGCTGCCGCATCGGTCAGCGGCGCGTCCTGGGCCGGATCATAGCGGGCTTCCAGGTTCATTTGCCTGCGCCCCGCAGGGTGCGTGCGGGGCCGGTCAGGCGGGCCAGTTCGCGGTCAAGCGCCGCAAGGGTGTCAAGATCAAGCATTGTCGTACACCACCTCCAGAGATGCGCGCACCACGGCATCCTTGCCGCGCATGTCGGCATCGGTTGCGGGGGTCAGGACAAAGTCCTTGCCGGTGCTTTCGGCAGAGAACAGGTTCAGAAGCCCGTCCTGGGTCAGCGGTGCCGGACGCACCGGCGGCGCAATGGCCACTGCCTGCGCCAGCGCGCCAAACAGGCCGCCCCACCGGCTTTCCGCGGTGCCAACAATCTGGTAATTCGCCGATTTCTTGCGCAGATCATCATCCTGCGGGATCGCCGCAAGCACCGGGATGTTCACCGATCCGGCAAAGGCAGCCGCCTCGCCGGTGCCGTCATCCTTGTTGATGACCAGACCGGCGATGCCGACATTGCCGCCCAGCTTGCGGAAGTATTCCACCGCCGAACAGACGTTGTTGGCGACATACAGCGATTGCAGGTCGTTGGAGGCGACAAGGATCACCTTCTGCGCCATGTCGCGGGCAATCGGCAGGCCGAAGCCGCCGCAGACCACGTCGCCCAGGAAATCCAGCAGGACATAGTCGAAATCCCAGTCATGGAAACCCAGCTTTTCCAGCAGTTCAAAGCCATGGATGATGCCCCTGCCGCCGCAGCCGCGGCCCACTTCCGGCCCGCCCAGTTCCATGGCAAAGACGCCGCCGCGCTTGAAGCAGACATCGCCGATCTTCACCTCTTCCCCCGCCAGCTTCTTGCGGGTCGAGGTTTCGATGATCGTGGGGCAAGCCTTGCCGCCGAACAGCAGCGAGGTGGTGTCGGATTTGGGATCGCAGCCGATCAGCAGCACGCGCTTGCCCATTTCGGCCATCATGTGGCTGAGGTTGGCCAAGGTGAAGGATTTGCCGATGCCGCCCTTGCCGTAGATCGCGATGATCTGCGTCTTCCGGGTGGGGGGTGCCTGCGGCACTTCCAGGGTCGGTTCTTCGCGCGCCTCGCTGCGCAGCCGCGCATCAAAGTCCCTGAGGTTCGGAATATCGAGCGTCATGCGGTGGCCTTCCAGTCAAGGATCATCTTCAGGCAATCAGGATCGGTAAAGGCGGTCTCATAGGCGGCGGTAGCCGAGGCGGCGGCGGCGCTGTGGGTGATCAGACCGGCCATGGACAAAGCGCCGCTTTCGATCAGGCCACGGGTCGCGGCCATGTCGGCCGGGGTCCATTCGGCGGCCACGCGCAGGCGTGCTTCCTTCATGAAGGCCGGGGCAAAGCTGAAGCTGACGGGTGCCGTGTAAAAGCCGGCCAGAACAATCTCGCCGCCCTTGCGCAGCCGCCCGATCAGCGTGTCGATCAGCGCGGCATCGCCCGAGGCGTCATAGACCGCCTCATAGCCGCGATGCGGGTCACAATCGGGGTGCATCACCTGATATCCCAGCGCCCCGCCCTGACGGCGCGGATCGGTTTCCCAGACCATCGGCGCGGGCGCGCCCGCCGCCAGCGTCAGCCGCGCCAGCAGGCGGCCCAGCACGCCGTGGCCAACGATCAGATCCGGCAGCGCGTGGCGGGGTGCCGCCAGCGCGTGGCGCGCCGTCGCGGCAAGCGCCAGCAGCGCCCCTTCGGCCCCAAGGCCGGGGTCAATCCGCGTCACCCGTGCCGCAGGCGTCACGATATGGCGCGCCGCCGCACCGAACAGGCCGCGCACCTGGCCAAAACAGGTTGCCCCCGGCACGAACACGCGGTCGCCGACCCTGACCTGCGCGCCAAGGGGCGCCTCGACAATTTCGCCCGCCGCCTCATAACCGGGCACCAGCGGATAACCCATGCCCGGAAACGGGGGCATGCGGCCTTCCCAGAACAGTTTTTCGGTTCCCGTGGAAATGCCCGAATGGCTGATTTCCACCACAACATCCCCCGCGCCGGGCGGCGTCAGGTCCAGCACGTCAAGACCCAGACGCCTTGGACCCGAAAGGATGATTGCGGCCGTCTGCACAGAGGGTCCCCCGGTTGTCTTCCGGCCGTCCGCACCTTGCGGGACTCGGCCAGGGCAGGATTGCCCTGCTGCAACTCTACCCTGACATTGATCTATGTCAACGCAAATTGACAGTCAGGTGTAAACCAAAATGGACATGAATCAGGGCCGGGCGCTATTTCCGCGCCAGAACCAGACCGGTGATGTAGGGCCTTGGGCCGGGCCGGATCGTCACCGAATCGAATCCCGCCGCCGTCACCATTTCGGCCAGGCGCGCGGCAGAGCGTGTGCGCCCCGTGCCCATGGCCAGGGTGTAGAAGGCAAAGTAGGTGTCGGTGATCGCATCGGGCCTGTCCCCGCCCGACATCGGTTCAGAGATGATCAGCCGCCCGCCCGCAGGCAGGGCCGCAAAGACCGCCGCCAGCAGGGCTGCAACCGTTTCATCGGTGTGGTCATAAAGCACCCGCACCAGGCTGATCGCATCGGCCCCCGTCGGGATCGGATCGTCGCGGAAGCTGCCCGGCAGGATCGTCACCCGCCCGGCCATGCCGGCGGCGGCAAAACGGGCGCGGGCCGGACCGACCACGGCGGGCAGGTCGAACAGGGCCAGTTCCAGGGCCGGATAGCGCGCCCCGGCGGCGGCCAGAAAGGCCCCGGTGCCGCCCCCCACATCCATCAGCCGCCTTACCCCGGACAGATCGGCGCAGCGCAGCGTGTCTTCGGCAACCAGCCCCTGCGTGTCGGACATCAGTGTGGAATAATCCGCCGTCACCTGCGGATCGGTCGCCCCTTGCGCGCCGAAGACATAGGGCCAGAACCGGGCCAGCCCGGTCTGGGTCCCGCCGCGCAGCAGGGCGACCGGATCGGCCAGATCGCGGTAGAACACGGCATGATGCCGGATCATGCCGACCAGACCCGGCACCCCCAGCAGCACGGCCCCCCGGCGCGTCAGGGCAAAACGCCCGTCGCGCCGCCGCCGGAGCAGCCGCAGGGCGGCCCCGCCCTGCAAGAGAATCGCCATGCGGTCTTCCGCCAGCCCGGCAGGGCGCGCCAGGGCGGCCGCCGGCTGCGGCCCCTGTACCAGGGCGTCAAGCACGCCAAGCTCGACCAGTGCCAGAAGAATCTGCGAATTCACGAATCCGCCGACCAGCCCGAACATCGCCGCCCCTTCAGACCGGGCGATCCGCCCCAGGCCGGGCATGCGGGCGACGGCGGCGTGCAGGCGCGGGTTCATCCAGGCGCGCGTCAGCCAGCCACCGCGCCGTGCCGCTTGCGGGGCGCGGGCCTGGCCGCGTTCCGGAACTCCGGTCATCTCAGACCCGGACGGGCGCGACCGGGGTCATCCGTTCTGCCGTGCGCCGGACCAGATCGGCCAGCATCGCTTCGCCGGGACAGGCCGGGATCGAGGCGATGGCCCCGCCCAGGATATCGCTGAGCCGCCGGGTTGCCCCCTGGACCCCCAGTTCGGCAACCGCCGAGGGCCGGGCATGAACCGCATCCTGCCCGGCGGGTTTGCCAAGGGTCGCCTCGTCGTAAAGCGCATCGCGCAGATCGTCGGCGACCTGAAAGGCCTCGCCGATTCGCGCGCCCAGTTCAAACCAGGGCTCTGCCTCCTGCCCGGCCGCCACCGCCCCCATCTGGGTCGCCGCAATGAACAGCGCGCCGGTCTTGGCCTGATGATAGGCGGAAAGATCGACCTTCGCCTCGCTTTCCCAGCCCTGCCCGGCGCAGATGCCAAAGGGCATCCCCGCGCGGCGTCCCAGAATGCGGATCAGTTCCAGCGCGCGCTGCGGCCGGTCGCCGCCGCGCTGTGCCAGCAGATCGAAGGCCAGGATGATCAGGCTGTCGCCGGTCAGCACCGCCAGCGGTTCGGAATAGGCCAGATGCACCGTCGGCTTGCCCCGGCGCAGCGGCGCGTCATCGAAACAGGGCAGGTCATCATGCACCAGGCTGGCGCAATGGATCAGCTCCAGCGCCGCCGCAGCGGCATCGGCCAGTCCGGGGCGGTCATCACCGCAGGCCAGCGCCACGCTGAGCAGGATCGTGGGCCGGATCCGCGCGCCGCCCGGTGTCACCGCATAATGCAGTGCCGAGGCCAGCCGAGGCGGCGCAACGCCGCCCTGCCCCAGCGAAAGGGCCGTGTCGATGGCGGCCTCGATCCGCGTGTCCAGCTTCATTGCAGCCCTCCGTGGCGGCGCTGTCAGACAAAAGTGACAGCCATGTGTAAATCATACTGGACAGCAAGGCGGTCCAAGTCAACACTCACGACATGGCGTCACATATGGACAGGGTGGTGGTGATCGGGGCGGGGATGGGCGGTTTGGCCGCCGCCCTGCGGCTTGCCCATGCCGGGTTCGATGTGACGCTGGTGGAAGAAGGCACGCCGGGCGGCAAGATGCGCACCCTGCCCTCTGTCGCGGGGCCGGTGGACGCGGGGCCGACGGTGCTGACCCTGCGGGCGGTGTTCGATGACCTTTTCGCGGCCGCGGGCACCAGCCTTGAGGCGCATCTGACCCTGCAGCCGCTGCCGGTCCTGGCGCGCCACTGGTGGCCCGACGGATCAAGCCTTGATCTTCTGGCGGATGAACAGGCCAGCGGGGCCGCCGTGCGCGCCTTTGCCGGGCCAAAGGCCGAGGCCGAGTTTCACCGCTTTTCCCGCCGGGCGGCGGCGCTGTTCACCGCCTTTGATGCCCCGGTGATGCAGCGCGCCCGCCCCCATCTGGCGGGCATTCTGGCCGCCACCCTGCGCAGCCCGCAGATTCTGCCCTGGCTTCTGCCGGGGCTGACCCTGTCGCGGGCGCTGTCGGCCAGTTTCACCGACCCGCGCCTGCGCCAGCTGTTCGGGCGCTATGCCACCTATGTCGGCGGTGCGCCGGCCCGGTCCCCTGCCGTGCTCGCGCTGATCTGGCAGGCCGAGGCCCGCGGCGTCTGGGCGGTCAAGGGCGGCATGGCCCATCTTGCCGCCACGCTGACGCGGCTTGTCGAAGCGGCGGGTGCCACGATTCTGACCGGCGTTGCCGTGCGCGACATCACGGTCAGCGCGGGCCGTGTGGCGGGTGTGACCCTTGCCGACGGGCGGCACCTTCCTTGTGCCCATGTAGTGCATGCCGGGGACCCCGCCGCCCTGGCAGAGGGCCTTCTTGGCCCCGACGCCCGCCGCGCCGTGCCGCAGCGCGCGGTACAGCCGCGCAGCCATTCCGCCGAAGTCTGGGCCTTTGCCGCGCGGCCGCAGGGGCTGCCGCTGGCCTATCACAACGTGTTTTTCGCCGCCGATCCCCGCGCCGAATTCGACCGGATCGCCCGTGGTCAGACCCCGGACGATCCGACCCTGTATCTGTGCGCCCAGGACCGGGCCACATCGCCGCCTGCCGGACCTGAAAGGTTCGAGATCATCCTGAATGCCCCGGCCCTGCCGAAAGACACGGCAGCGCCCCCGGACGAAATGGACCTGTCCCAATGCCGCAGCCGCACCTTCCAGACCCTCAGCCGCTTCGGGCTGACCTTCGACACGCCTCCCGGGGGGGCGGCACTGACCGGGCCGCCGGGCTTTGCTCGGATGTTCCGGGCCAGCCAGGGGTCGCTTTACGGCATCAGCCCGCACGGCCTGACAGCCACCTTCCGCCGGCCGGGCGCGCGGACGGTGATTGCGGGCCTGTATCTGGCGGGGGGCGGGGTGCATCCGGGGGCGGGCATCCCGATGGCGACCCTGTCCGGCCGGCAAGCGGCCGGGGCGATCATGCAGGACCGCGCTTTGACACGCCCGTGGGCCCGGACGGCTATGCCTGGTGGTATGTCGACGGCGTCTGCGACGACGGACGCCACGCCATCTCGGTCATCGCCTTCATAGGATCGGTGTTTTCGCCCTGGTACGCCTGGTCGGGGCGGCGCGATCCGGAAAACCACGTCTGCCTGAACGTGGCCACCTATGGGCCGGGCGGGCGGTTCACCATGACCGACCGGGGCCGCGCGGCCCTGCGCCGCGATGCCCACAGCCTGACCATCGGCCCCTCTGCCGTCCGGTGGACGGGAACCGAACTGGTCATCGATATTGACGAGATGGGGGCGCTGCCCCTGGTGGGCCGGGTCAGGGGCCGCGTCACGCTGCGCCCCACGGCGGTCACGGATGTGGAAGTGGCGCTGACACCGGACAACCGCCACCTGTGGCGGCCCTTCGCGCCCACCGCACGCATCGAGGTTGACCTGAACCGGGGGGTAACCTGGTCGGGCCACGGCTATTTCGATGCCAACTTCGGCACCCGCGCGCTGGAGAGGGATTTCAGCACCTGGACCTGGGGGCGCTTTCCGGTGACGGATGGCGCGGTCTGCCTGTATGACGCGCGCCGCCGCGACGGCACCGACCTGTCGCTGGCGCTGCACATCGGCGCCGATGGCCGCAGCCGCGTGGTGCAGGCACCGCCCCTGACCCGCCTGCCGCGCACCCCGTTCCTGCTGGCGCGCCAGACGCGGGCCGACCCCGGCACGACCCCGCAGCAGGTCATGCGCCTGTTTGAGGCGCCGTTCTACAACCGCAGCCTGGTACGGACCCGCCTGATGGGGATGGACAGCACCGGCATGCACGAGGCGCTGGACCTCGACCGGTTCCGTCTGTCGCTGATGAAGCCGATGCTGGCCGTGCGCGTGCCCCGGCGGCGCGGCTGGACCTTCGGCGGCTGAGCGATGCGCGGCGCGGTACTCTCTGTGCTGCCCCGGCGCCCGTGCCGGAACGCGGCCGCGCGGGGCTTGCCTCGCCGCACCGCCGGGGTTACATATGCTTCAGGTGCGGCGGCGACTAATGCCTTCGCGGGTGTAGCTCAATGGCAGAGCAGCAGCTTCCCAAGCTGAATACGAGGGTTCGATTCCCTTCACCCGCTCCAGCCAAATCCTGCCCAGGCCATTGTCATTAAATGGATTTGCGCAAAGGATGTCCCGTATCAGCAGGCATGGAAAAGTCGGCGCTGCGGCCCGAACCGGCCGGTTCTGGATGGTATGCGCCATCGGGTCCCGAAGCAAAGCCCCAAAGCCGTTGCCAGGATGGTCCGCACAAACCCAGGCAGTCGCCAAGGCGGTGCCGCAAGGTTGGCGGATGTCTTCGGTGATCCGGATCGGACTGAAACCCGTGTCGGGGAAGGTCTTGATCCGGCCGCCGGGCACCTGCCTTCGGACTCACCCTCGAACGGCCCTGCCGCATCCGGGTCGCCGGCCTGCCAGGCACAGGCAACCTCCGGCGTTCCGGTCAGGACCGGGGCGGTGGCGGCGCGGCTGAACGGCATCGCGCCGTTGCGCGGGCGGAACCTGAACGGCCCCCTTGCCCCTGCCGGATCAGCGCTTGCGGGGTCTGGCAGGCAGTCCGGCAGAACCAGGGTATCGCCGCGCTTGCTGGTGAATGTTTCGCCGGTGATGCGACCCCTTGCCTTCTGGTGCCGCCACTGCGGCAACCTCCCCACGCCGGATGGTGCCAGGCACGGGGCCTTGGCCACCTCGGGGGCCGTCTGGGCCGCATCAAGCCGCGCCATCGCGCACGCGGATATCCGGCGGAAGCGGTTTTGTCACAGGGGCCGGCCCGCATATCCCCGCCTTCAGCGTCAATCGCGCACTGAACCGAAGGGGATTCCCCCGGGCGGTTCACGGAGGCACCACGCTGCCCTGCCCCGTGGTCAGGGCGGTCATCGCCGCCCTGCGCGGGGCGATTGCGGCCGCAAGACCCGGATCGGGCAGGATGACGCGGGTCACTGCAACCGGTTCATGAAGGGCGGACATCGGAGCACCGGCGGCAACAGCGGCAAGCCGCGCCGCGCCACGGGGGCCGGCGGTGTCGGCACCGCCGATCAGGCTGACCGGCCTGTCCAGCACGGTGGCAAGAAGGCGCAGCCAGATCTGGCTGCGGGTGCCCCCGCCAACGACGGTAATGCGGTCGCTCCGGGTGCCGGCCTCGTGCTGGGCCGCAACGCAATCAGCGAACTGAAAGGCAACGCCTTCCATCGTGGCATAGGCCAGCATGGCGGGGGTCACGCCGGGGTGCAGCCCGGTCATGCAACCTTGCATGTCCGGGCGGTTCAGCGGCGTGCGGATTCCGGTCAGGCAAGGCAGGAAGACGGGCGCGGCCTGTGGGCCTTCGGCATCGATCCAGGCCGTGGCCTGCGCATCAAGGTCGGCCACGCTGCTGCCGGTCATCCGTGACACCCAGTCAAGCGAGGCGGTCGCACTCATCACCACGCCCATGGACAGGAACACCCGCGGGACAACATGGGCAGAGGTCAGGATCGCCCGCCGGGGGCCGGGATGAAAGGCGGCATCCACGATGCAGGCCACGCCCGAGGTGCCGATGGTCAGGACCGTATCCCCCGGTCGCGTGGCACCCGCGCCAAGGGTGGACCCCATGTTGTCGCCCGCACCGGCTGCAACCGAAACCGGCCCGGCCATGCCCCAGCGCGCAAGAAGGTCCGGGCGCAGCCGGCCGGCTTCGGCCCAGCTGTCCACGACCGGGGGAAGATGGCGGGGGTCCCATCCGGCGGCCGCGCAAAGCTGCGGGTCCCATTGCCCGCCGGCCACATCCAGAAGCTGGGTTCCACCCGCATCCGACGGTTCCGTTGCAACGTCGCCGGTCAGGGCCAGTCGCACATAATCCTTGGTCAGCATCAGCATCCGTGCCCGGTCCATCAGCGCAGGCTCGTGTCTGCGCAGCCAGATCAGCTTGGGCGCGGTAATGCCCGGGTCAGGCGTGCCGTTGGTGCGCAGGCCGATGTCGGGCACAGCGGCCAGCAGTTCCGCGCATTCTGCCACGGCGCGCTGGTCGTTCCACAGGATTGCAGGCCGCAGCGGGCGCAGATCGGCATCCAGGATCAGCGCGGCCAGCATCTGCCCCGACAGACCGATGCCGCAGACGGCGGCCATCTCTTTGGGCGCTTCGGCAGCCAGACGGTCAAGACAGGCCAGAACGCAAGCGACCCACAGGTCAGCATCCTGTTCGCTGTAGCCGATTCTCGGGCGGCTGACGGCAATCGGTTCGGTGGCCACGGCAATGATGCGGGACAGATCTCCGATCAGCACCGCCTTGATGCCCGAGGTTCCAAGATCGATTCCGATATGCAATGCCATCAGCTCCGTTCCAGCAGGGACCGTGCGGTCATCTCGTCGGTCACCAGGGTATTGACCACGCCGCGCTTCAGAATCGCCCGCACTATGGCGACTTTCCGGGGTCCGCCTGCCGCAAGAATGACGTTCGGAATGGCAGTCAGGTCATCCAGTCCGATCCCGATGACCCGCTCGTTGATCGGATGGTTGATCGGGCGGCCTTCGGCATCGACCACCACGCCAAGCGCATCGCCGACAGCGCCCAGTGCCAGCAGGTCCTGCATGGTGACATCGCCCGGCAGGCCATCACGCATCAGAAGCGACGCCTTTGAAATATCGCCCGCCGCCATGGCCATCGCATCAACCCCGCGCAGCTTTTCCAGCACTTCGCCAAAGACATCCAGTTGCATGATCGTGTCACGGCTTTCGCGGCTGCCCGCGTAAAGAGGTGCGGTAAAGTAGCTGTGCTGCGCGCCGAACAGGTCGGCCAGTCGCATGGTGATCTCGAACGAATTCAGGTCGGACCCCCGGGTCAGCCCGCCCATGACAGAGATGACTTCCAGGTCGGGGCGCGCTGTCGGTGCCACAAAGCGCGTCGCAATGTTCAGGGTCCCCCCCCACGACATGCCGAACAGGCGCACCGCAGGCTCTGCCAGAACTTCGGACAGAACATTGCCCAGGGCGGCACCGACGATCATCTGCACATCGCGGCTGTCCATCGGGGCCGGCGCGACATAGGCCTGCCGCAGGCAGAACCGTGCCCGAAGCGCGGCTTCAAGTTCGGCGCAGGCCGCAAAGGCGGTGTTGAACGTGACCCGCACCAACCCGCGCGCGCGCGCCTCGGACAGGGCCTTGTTGACGCGCAGGCGCGTGACACCCAGCTTGTCGGCAACCTTTTCCTGGGTCAGACCTTCGACATGGTAGGCCCAGGCGACCTGCGCCAACAACCGCTCTTCGGTGTCGATCTGTGGAAGCTTCGGTGCGCGTGCCATACCAGCCCTATTTCACGGCCCCCATCGTCAGACCGCGGACCAGGTGCCTGGATGCAAGCAGCGCAAAGATCAGGACGGGAACAACGATCAGCGTCGAGGTTGCCATGATCTTTCCGTAAGGCACATCATAGCCTTCCATGAAGGTCACGGCCATCGCCGGGGCGGTCTTGGCCGCTTTCGGGGCAAGAATGTAGGCGAAGAGAAGCTCGTTCCACGAAAAGATGAAGGACAGGATCGAACTGACAGCGACCCCCGGCATGGCCAGCGGCAGGCAGATCGACCGGAAGATGCGCCATTGGCTGGCACCTTCCAGCAAGGCGGCCTCGTCCAGCTCGTGCGGGACCGACCGGAACTGGTCGGTGCAGATCCAGATCACGATGGGCAGCGTGAAGGTCAGGTACATCAGAATCAGCGCAAGGTGCGTGTCGCGCAGGCCAAGCTCGCGGCTGATCAGAAACACCGGAAACGCCAGAACCACCGGGCTGACAAAGCGGTTGGTGATGAACCAGAACCACAGGTCGGTCTTGCCGCGGAACTCGAACCGGGCAAGCGCGTAGGCCGCCGGTGTGCCCAGGCCCACGGCCAGGGCGGTTGTGCAGACGGCCACGATGATGGAGTTGATCAGCGCGGGGCCGACCTTGTCGATGAACAACACCTCGCGGTAATTCGCGAGTGTCGGCGTAAACCACCAGACCGGCGGGGATTCCAGGGCCACCACCTGGGTCTTCAGGCTGGTCGTGACCATCCAGTAAAAGGGAAAGACGCAGAACAGGCAGATGAGAAGCAGAAGAAGTGCCTCTCCCCACAGGCTGCGGCGCTGGATCGGGGCGGCCATGTCAGCGGACCTCGCGGTAGAAAAGGCGGATGTAGAGACGCGCCAGAATGATCGTGATGGCCAGCATGATGATCGATTGCGCGGCGGCCATGCCGATGTCGAACTGGCGGTTTCCGACGCGTTCGATCAGCACCGCGATGAATTCGGTGGCCGAACCGGGGCCTCCGCGCGTCATGGTGAAAGGCATGTCGAAAAGCTTCAGCGTGTCGGCCGTGCGCAGGATCAGGACGGCCACAAGGCTGGGGATCAGGAACGGAAGCTGGACATGGCGCAGGATCGTCCGGCTGGACTTTGTCTCAAGCTTCGCCGCCTCTTCAATCTCGGGCGGGACGGTGGAAAGACCGGCCAGAAGCACCAGCGCGACGAAGGGCGTCCATTGCCAGATGTCCCACAGGACCACGGCGATGAATGCATTTGTCGGGTCACCGATAAAATTGATCGCGTCAATGCCGATCCATCCCAGCATCTGATTGATGACACCGTATTTCTGGTTCAGCATGACCTGCGCCAGAAGCCCCACAACCGCATAGGTTGTTGCCATCGGCAGCACAAGGGACAGCCGCGTCAGGGTTTTCCACAAGGAAAGGCCGGGGCGGTGCAGAACCAGCGCAATCATCAGGCCCAGCGCGATCTGGATCGGCACGGCAATGGCAAACAGCAGCGCCGTGCGGCCCATCGCCTGCCAGAAGACCGGGTCGGTCAGGACAGCCCCGTAATTGTCAAGCCCGACAAAGCGCTGCTGCGCGATCTTGGTCAGGTTGAAGTAATGCAGGCTTTTCCAGACCGCATAAAGCAGGGGCGCGATGCCGACGATGGCCAAAGCGGCCACGGCAGGGCCAAGAAAGGCGGCGATTGTGCGCCTGGGCACGCGGAACGACATCGAAACCCCGATTCGGTCTTCAGGATGATCAGGCCCCCGCCACGGGTGACGGGGGCCTTGACATGCCTTGCGGCACGCCTGTCGGACGCAGTGTTTACTGTGCCAGCGGCTTCTTGCCGTCGTAATAGCCGGCTTCGGCCAGAACGGCCTCCATCTTTTCGCCGATCATCCTGGAACCTTCCTCGATGCTGACCTCGCCCAGCATGATCTTGGTGCCCCATTCCTGCACGATCTCGGTGATCGCCGGCCATTCGGCAAAGCGCGGACGGAACTCCGGCACGCCTTCCTGCCAGCTTTCCACCAGCGCCGGGATGTACTTGTAGGTCCCGGCCAGCGCCGGGTCGGCATAGGCCGACTGCCGGGCCGGAACGCCGCCCATCTCCAGATACTGGCCCGCCTTGGCCTTTGACGTCACCCACTGGATGAACAGCCATGCCGCCGCCTTCTCGGCCTCGTCCGCCTGGTTTGCGACCGCCAGCGAGAAGCCGCCAAGCGCGGGCTTGCGCCCTGCCGGCCCGGTGGGTTCCGGCGCGATTGCAACGCAGTCCGCGATTTTCGACGTCTCGGGGCTGACCACGGTCGAATAGAAGGCCGACCATTCGGTGATCATCGCCACATCGCCCTGGGCAAAGGCGTTCACGGTTTCGGCATGGTCATAGGCGACGATGCCTTCGGGCATGAACTTCATCAGGTCCTGACGGAACTGAAGCCCCGCCTGGGATTCCGGCGAGTTCAGGTTCGACTTGAACTCTGCGTCCAGGAAGCTGCCGCCGAAGGGCCACAGGAACCGCGCAAAGCTGTCGGCCGACTGGGTCTCGTTGCGCTTGGACTGCAAGGCATAGGCGAACTTGCCGTCCTTGGTCAGGGCGGGGCCGTAAACATCCATCACCTCCTGCCAGGTTGCCGGCGGCTTGTCGAAGCCGGCCTCCTCCAGCAGGCACTTGTTGTAGAACAGAAGGCCCGAATAGTTGTCGAACGGCAGGCCGTAGTTCACGCCGTTCCACGACCCGAAGGCGTCCAGCACCAGCGGGAAGAAATCGGCCATGTCAAGCGCGGGGTCGGCCAGAGCGGGGTTGTTGATGAAGGTTTCGGACGGCACGATCCAGCCGTTCTCGGCAAAGTTGCCCATCCACACCAGATCGATCAGCGCGATGTCAAGGTCACCCCCGGCCACAAAATCGCGCACCTGTTCGCCAAGCGCGTTCTCGTAAGGCACGGTGGTGTAGTTGACCTTGATCCCGGTCGCCGCCTCGAACTCCGGCAGCATCTTGATGGCGGCATTGTAGCCCGGACGGTCCAGGAACAGCACTTCCAGTTCGGTTCCGGCATAGGGCTTGGCGGCTTCTTCCAGCGTCCAGGCCTGTGCCGCCCCGGCGAGCCCTGCCGTGGCAGAGGCGGTCAGCGCAATGGCGCTGACATGCGACTTGAGCTTCATTTCTTTCCTCCCTTAGAGATCAGCGTTGCGAGTTGACAACTATTTGTAACGCTGTGCATAGAAATGTATAAAGACCGGATCGAGTCAACCACAAAGTTCGAAGCCGCCGCGACCCGAGCCAAGGCGCGGCGCAACAGAGAGGGTCGCTATGGCCGAGGTCAGGCTGACAGGCGTGAACAAGTTTTACGGGGCGGCGCAAGCGCTGCATTCGGTGTCGCTGACCATTGCCGATGGGGAATTTGCCGTCTTTGTCGGGCCGTCGGGCTGCGGCAAGTCCACGCTGTTGCGGTCGATCGCGGGGCTGGAGGATATCTCGCAGGGATCAATTCACATTGGCGACCGGGACGTCACACGCGCGGCCCCGTCAGAGCGGGACGTGGCCATGGTGTTCCAGTCCTATGCGCTTTACCCGCACATGACGGTGCGCCAGAACATGGATTTCGGGATGAAGGTCAACGGCTTTCCCGAAGCTGACCGCAAGCGCCGGATAGCAGAGGCGGCCCGCATCCTGCAGCTGGAACCCTATCTTGACCGCAAGCCCGCCCATCTGTCAGGCGGGCAGCGCCAGCGCGTGGCCATCGGGCGGGCCATCGTGAAAGAGCCGAAGGTGTTCCTTTTTGACGAACCGCTGTCGAACCTTGACGCCAAGCTGCGCGTGCAGATGCGGGTGGAACTTGAGGCGCTGCACCGGGATCTGAAGGCGACCATGGTCTATGTGACGCATGATCAGGTCGAGGCGATGACCATGGCCGACAAGATTGTCGTGCTGAACGCGGGCCGGATCGAACAGGCGGGCGCGCCGATGGACCTGTACAACCGCCCCGCGACCCAGTTCGTGGCCGGGTTCATCGGGGCACCGGCGATGAACTTTCTGACCGTGCGGATGCAGGCCGGGCAGGCCCTGGTCGAAGGTGTTGCCCTGGGGGCGGCACCGCAAGGAACGGCACAACTGGGTATCAGGCCGGAACATCTGGTCCTGCGTCCCGCCGGGGCAGGGCAGCTTCAGGCAACGGTGTCGATCTGCGAAACCCTGGGGGGGGACGCATATCTTTACGTTCGCCTGCAGGACGGGCAGACCCTGGTGGTGCGGACCGACGGCAATACCACGCTGGACCACGGATCGGTTGTCGGGCTGGACTTTCCGGTTGCCCGCCAGCACCACTTTGCACCCGACGGGCGGACGCTGGCCTCGGGGGGGGTCGCGGCATGACGCAGCAAGATGTGCTTGGGCGGGCTGTGGCCCGTTCGGCCAATGTGGCCGAAGTGCGCGTCGGGCGCGGTGTTCTGGCCGAAGCGGGTGCCGTCTACGGCCGTCACTTCACCGGGCCGGCCGTCCTGATGGCCGATGAGCGCGGCTGGGCCGCCGCAGGCCCGCAGGTCGAGGCCGTGTTGGCCGATGCCGGGATTGTGTCGCGCCGTCATATCATTCCGGCCCGGCCGCGCCCGAAGCCGACCGTCGATCTTGCCGGCCGCCTGCGCGCTGTCCTGCAACCGGGTGAAACGCCGGTCAGCATCGGTTCGGGCGTGATGAATGATGTGGTAAAGCACGCCGCCTTCACCCTTGGCATCCCCTATATGTGCGTCGCAACAGCGGCCAGCATGGATGGCTATACCTCGGCCGGGGCGCCCCTGTCAGAGAAGGGCTTCAAGAAGACCATCCCCTGCCGCCCCGCCAGGGTCCTCTTGGCCGATCTGGACGTGATTGCCGCCGCCCCTGCGGAAATGACGGGGTGGGGCTATGGCGATCTTGCCGGCAAGGTGCCGGCGGGCGGCGACTGGATGATAGCCGATGCGCTTGGGATCGAGGCCATCGATGATGTTGCCTGGCCAATGGTTCAGGACGGGCTGGCAGGGTGGCTGTCGCAGCCCGACCTGATCGCGGCGGGCGATCGCAGCGCCGTCGAAGGTCTGTTCCTTGGCCTGACGCTGGTCGGCCTTGCGATGGAGGCCCATGGCTCGTCCCGCCCTGCGTCGGGTGCCGATCACCAGATCGCGCATCTGTGGGAAATGGATGATCTGCACTTCGGGGCCGAGCGGGTCAGCCATGGGGCCTGCGTCGCCGTGGGCACGGTGGCCACATTGCGGATGTACGACTGGCTGCTGTCGCGGGACCGTCTTTCCATCGATCCCGCGCGCGCGCCGGGCGTGACGCTGGCCGCGAAAGAAGACGAGATCCGCCGGCTGTTCGGGCCGGGAGAGATTGCAGACCGCGCCATTGTCGAGACCCGCCTGAAACACATCGAAGGTCCGGCGATGGCGGCGCGCCTGACCCGGCTGCAAAAGGTCTGGCCCCAGCTTTCAGCCCGCCTGCGGGGCCGGCTTTGGACAGCCGACAGGATGGCTGACCATCTTGCCCGCGCCGGGGCACCGTCTTCGGGTGCCGAGATCGGTGTGGACGAGGGCTATCTGTACCGGTCCATCATGAAGGCCCGCTTCCTGCGCAGCCGCTACACCGTGCTGGACCTGCTGGATGAATGCGGCCTTTTGCACAAGGCGGCCCTGGCGGCATCCGGGGCAGCATCTGTACGGCGGGTGGGAACATGACATTTGCCGATCAGGCCGCCCGTGCGGCGGAAGAGATTCGCGCGGCCGTGGCTGCGATGGACCCGGACATGATGCAGGCGATGATTGCGGAACTGGCACGCGCATCCCGTGTCGTCTGTTACGGTGTCGGGCGCGAAGGGCTGATGATGCGGGCGCTGGCGATGCGGCTTTACCACATCGGGCTGGATGCGCATGTGGTGGGCGACATGTCTTGCCCGCCGGTCGGGACCGGCGACCTTCTGCTGGTCAGTGCAGGACCCGGCAGTTTTTCGACCGTCAACGGATTGATCGGTGTGGCGCGTGCGGCGGGTGCCCGCGTCGCCTGTGTTACCGCCCAGCCGCAGGGCATGGCACCGCAATCCGCCGACCTTGTCCTGCACATTCCGGCCCAGACCATGGCAAGCGATCAGGGCATGGCGGCCAGTTCTGTTCTGCCGATGGGGTCGCTTTTTGAGGGCGCGCAATATCTGGCCTTCGAGCTTCTGATCCTGGGGCTGCGCGATCATCTTGGCGTGCCGCCCGACGCGATGCGCGCGCGTCACACCAATCTGGAGTAGGCCCATGTCCTGGCAGGACCGCTTTTCGCTCAGGGGCCGCAAGGCGCTTGTCACCGGGGCCTCGAAAGGGATCGGGGCGGAAATCTGCGCGGTCTTTGCCGACGCCGGGGCGGATATCGTGGCCCTGGGGCGCGATCCGGCAGACCTTGCCGCCACGGCACAGACGGTGCGCGCCCTTGGCCGCCGCTGCCTGACCCTGACAGCCGAAATGGCAAGCCAGACCGAACCTGTATCGGCCTGCGAACAGGCCTTGAGGGAATGGGGCACGATCGACATCCTGGTGAATTCCGCCGGAATAGCCCATGTCGCGCCTGCGGTCGATTTCCGGACCGAAGACTGGGACCGGATGATGGCCGTGAACCTGCGCGCCCCCTTTCTGACGGCCCGCACCCTGGCACCGGCAATGATCGCCCAGCGATGGGGCAAGATCATCAACATCAGCAGCCAGACCGGCGTGATCGCGCTGGATGACCACGCGGCCTATGCCGCCTCCAAGGGCGGGCTGAACGCGCTGACCAAATCGCTTTGCGCCGAATGGGCGCGGCACAATGTGCAGGTGAATGCGATCTGCCCGACCGTGGTCATGACGCCGATGGGCAGGACGGTCTGGGGCAAGCCCGAAAAGGGCGACCCCTTTCGCAACGCCACCCCCGCCCGCCGCTTTGCCGAACCGGTCGAGGTGGCTGATGCCGCGCTTTACCTTGCCTGTGATGCCTCGGCCATGGTGAACGGCGCGCTTCTGATGGTCGAAGGCGGCTTCACAAGTGTCTGACGGGCTTTCGCTGAATGCTCAGCCCTCTGGCATCCTGTCAGATGCCAAAGCCGCCTTCGCGCGGTATGAGGCGATCCGCCCGCGTCTGCCCATGGCGCGCTTTGCGGCACAATCGGTGCAGGTGACATCGCTGGAAGAGGTGGCAGACCGTGTTGACGGCTTCCTGCTGGATGCCTTTGGCGTGCTGAATGTGGGCGAAACGGCGATCCCCGGGGCAATAGCCCGGCTGGCCAGCCTGCGCGCGCGGGGCAAGAAGCTGGTCGTCCTGACGAATGCCGCAAGCTATACAAGGGCACAGCTTCTGGCCAAGTATCACCGGCTTGGCTTTGACTTCACCGCTGACGAAGTTGTCGCGTCGCGCGATGTCGCCGTTGCCAGGCTGGAAGGAATTGCGCCGGGTGCCACCTGGGCCGCGATTTCTGCGGCGGGTGATACCTTTGCCGACATCCCGGCAAGGGTGCTGGATGCGGCGTCTGATCCGCGTGCGTTTCGGGATGCGGATGCTGTTCTTTTTCTGTCCACGGCGCGCTGGTCGCCCGTGCTGCAACGCCAGCTCGAGACCGCGTTGCAGCACAAACCCCGCCCCCTTGTGATTGCCAATCCTGATCTGGTCGCCCCGCGCGAAGGCGGCCTGACACTGGAGCCGGGCCTTTTCGGCCATGATCTTGTAGACCGGCTGAAGATCGGGGCACACTGGTTCGGCAAACCCTTCCCCGAGGCTTTTGCCGAAGGCATCGCGCGCACGGGCCTTGTGCCGGAACGGCTGGCGATGGTGGGCGACACCCTGCACACCGATGTGCTGGGCGGTGCCGCCGCCGGGTGCCGCAGCGTTCTGGTCACCGACCACGGGCTTTTCGCAGGGCGCGATCCGGCACCGTTCATTTCGGCATCAGGGATCATGCCGGACTTCATCACAGCCAGCATATAGCTGTTTGGTCCCGTGGATGGGGCGCGTGTGCCGCTGCCTGTCCGGCCTGTGCCGGTGTTGCTTCCGCCATGCGCGGGTTTCGGCTGAAGCCGGGCACGGTCCTTCACGCGATGCGCGACTTTGCCAGGCTGTCGCGGACAATGCCGATGGCACGGGCCACGGCGGCCTCTGCCGAAAGATCGGATGTGTCGATCACCTCGGCATCCGTCGCCTTGCGCAGCGGCGATGTGGCGCGGCCCATGTCGCGGGCGTCGCGCGCCATCACCTCGGCCAGAACCTGCGCCTCGTCCCCGCCCAGTTCCAGCCAGCGGCGGCGGGCGCGGACCTCCGGTGTGGCGGTGACATAAAGCTTCACCTCGGCCTCGGGGCAGATCACGGTGCCGATATCGCGCCCGTCCAGCACCGCGCCGCCTTCGGCACGGGCAAAGCGGCGCTGGAACCGGGCCAGCGCCGCGCGCACCGCCGGAATCGCGGCAACGCGGCTGGCCGCCGCCCCCGCTTCCAGGGATCGCAGGCCGGGGCGGGCCAGATCTTCGGGTGAAAGCGCCTGCGCCGCCGCAACCGGATCACCGCCCCTGGCCGCAACGGCGCGGTACAGCAACCCGGTGTCAAGATGCGCAAAGCCGAAATGCGCGGCCACGGCACGGCTGATCGTGCCCTTGCCTGCCGCCGCAGGCCCGTCGATTGCCACGGTAAAGATCACGCCCGCCCCCGCCGCCTTGTGCCGGCAGGTTTTTTTGCCTGACCCTGCCCCCCTTTGTCAAACAGGCAAGGGGCAGGATCAGCGATGCGGCTGGCATGGCCTGCGCGGTCATCGCCGCCGGGCTGGCGGGACGCGCCATCAGCGCTCGCCCCGCCTGTAGGGCTGCATCAGCGCCTCGGGAACCCGGGCGCGTCTTGCGACCAGAACAAGCGCCACAATCGACAGGACGAAAGGCGCCATCAGGAACAGCTGATAAGGCACCCCGTCGACGACGGTTTGCAGTCGCAACTGGAAAGCGTCGAAAAACGCAAACAGCAAAGCCCCCAAAAGCGCCTTTCCGGGCCGCCACGATGCAAAGATCACCAAGGCTATGCAGATCCAGCCCCGGCCCTGCACCAGAGAGGGGAAGAAGCTGTTGAAGGTGGCCATGGTCAGAAAGGCCCCGCCCAGCGCCATCAGGCCAGAGCCTGCAACCACCGCACCGATGCGCAAAGCAAGGGGATTAAGGCCCTGTGCCTCGACGGCATGGGGGTTTTCCCCCGTCATCCGCAGGGCCAGGCCAAGGGGCGTGCGCGCCAGAACCCAGGCCACAACCCCGACGGACACAAGCGCAAGGTAGGTGGGGGCCATCTGCGAAAACAGCACTTCGCCCACAAACGGCAGATCGGACAAGGCCGGAATGTGCAGCGGCGTAAAGGCCGTGATCGTCGGGGGCAGATCGCCCACTTCAACCCAGAGACGGTAAAGGTAATAGGACAGCGCGGATGCAAACAGGGTAATCCCCAAACCCGACACATGCTGCGACAACCCCAGAGTCACCGTCAGCAGCCCATGCAGAAGCCCGGCCAGCATTCCGGCCATCACCGCCAGCAGCAGGCCGGTCCACAGGTCTGCGCCCCAATAGACGGCCAGCCAGCCCACCATGGCACCCGCCGTCATGATGCCTTCGATTCCAAGGTTCAGCACCCCTGCCCTTTCGCACAGCAGGGCACCCAGAACCCCGAAGATCAAAGGGGTGGCAATCCGCAGGACAGCGGCCCACAGGCTTGCGCTTGTCAGAATCTCGATCGCTTCGCTCATCTGCGCACCCGGTATGTCGTGAACAGCAGGGCCGTCAGCATCGCCAGCAGCGATACCGACATGATGACATCTGCGATGAAGCTGGGAACCCCGGTGGCCCGGCTCATGGCATCGGCCCCGACAAAGACCGTCGCCACGAAAACGGCGGCACCCACCACCCCCACGGGATGCAGCGCTGCCAGCATGGCCACCACAATACCCGCATAACCGAAGCCCGGTGACAGGTTGGTGGTGACATACCCCGTCGGGCCCAGCACCTCGATCGATCCGGCCAGCCCCGCCAGGCCGCCCGACAGGCAGGCAACCAGCATCAGCGTCCGGCCCATGGGCACCCCCGCAAAGGCCGCCGCGCGGGGATTGAGCCCGGCCGCACGGCTTTCGGCGCCGAAGACCGTGCGCATCTGCACGACCCAAACCACGGCCACCGCCAGCAATGCCACCAGCAGGCCCACATGCAGCCGCGAACGGGGAACCAGGTCGGGCAGCCTCAGACCCGCCGCCACCGGAACGGATTGCGGCCAGCCGAAAGCCATGGGGTCTTTCAGCGGGCCTTCCACCATCAGACCGACGAACAGGATGACGATGAAATTCATCAAAAGCGTGGTCACCACCTCGTCCACGCCGAAGCGCAGCCGAAGCAGCGCCGGTCCCGCCAGCAGCGCGGCACCTGCGGCCATGCTGGCCGTCATCAGCAGCGCCACCGCCAGCGGGGCGGGCAGACCGCTTAACATGCTGTGCCCCAGACCCGCCGTAACCAGTGCCCCCATGTAAAGCTGCCCCTCGCCGCCGATGTTCCACAGCCGCGCCCGAAAGGCGACCGCCGCCGCAAGACCGGTCAGGATCAGCGGCGAGGCGCGGGTGAAGGTTTCGGTGACGGCCAGGCGGGAGCCATAGGCCCCGCGCAGCATCTCGGCATAGGCGGTCAGCGGGCTGACCCCCGCCGCCACGATCAGCCCCGCGCAAAGCGCAAGCGACACAAGGATGGCGGCAAAGGGGGCGACAAGCAGGGCCGGAACCGACACATCGGCGCGCCGTTCAAAGCGCATCGCGCACCTCCCAGACCCCGGCCATCATCAGGCCCAGCGTGCGGGCATCGGCCCGGTCGGCAGGCACGGGCTGCGACAGACGTCCCTTCACGATGGCCTGGATGCGATCCGACAGGGCGGCCGCCTCTTCCAGGTCTTCCGAGATCAGCAGGATCGCCGCCCCCTGGTCGCGCGCTGCCAGCAATTCGGCATGGACGGCGGCAATGGCACCTTCGTCCAGACCGCGCGTGGGCTGATTGGCCAGAAGGAACCCCGGCTGCGCCGCAAGATTGCGGCCCAGGATCAGCTTTTGCATGTTCCCGCCCGACAGCAGCCGCGTCCGCGTTTCGGGTCCCGCCCCGCGAATATCGAAGCGGTCGATCAGCCGGGCGGCAAAGGCCCGCGCCTCTGCCCGCCGCACAAAGCCCCGGCGCGAAAAAAGGGGGGTGCGCAACCGTTCCAGAACTGCATTTTCCCAGACCGGCAGATCGCCCACCACCCCTTCCGCATGGCGGTCCTCGGGGATCCGGCCAATGCCAAGCCGGACAAGATCGCGCGGTGCCAGCCGGGTGATGTCCCGGCCCTGCAGCGTCAGCGTGCCGGACAGGGGCCGCGCAAGCCCGGACAGGACACGGCCGAGGCTGGCCTGCCCGTTTCCCGACACGCCGACAATGCCCAGGATTTCGCCTTCGCAGACCGTGAAATCTGCCGCGTCCAGGCCACGTTTTCCGGCGTCGGTCACCGTCAGCCCCCGGCCCTCCAGCACGGGTTTGCCGGTGGCATGCGCAGTCCGGCGCGGCCGGACGACCTGACGCCCCACCATCAGCTCTGCCAGCTCTGCCGGGTTGGTGGACGCCGTCCGGCGTTCGGCCACCACCTTGCCGCCGCGCAGGACCACAACGCGGTCCGACGCCGCCATGACCTCGTGCAGCTTGTGGCTGATGAAGATGATCGAAAGCCCGCCGGCCGTCATGCCGCGCAGGGTGGCGAACAGCTGTTCGGCCTCGGGGCGGGCCAGCACCGCCGTCGGCTCGTCCAGGATAAGGATGCGCGCCTTGCGGTACAGCGCCTTGACGATCTCGACCCGCTGGCGCTCGCCCACCGAAAGATCGCCGACCCGCGCATCGGGATTGACCGGAAGGCCGAAGGTCCGGGCAATGCCGGCAATCCCGGCCCGCGCCCCGGCGCGGCGGCTGTCGGGCCGCCAGAGCGGTTCGGACCCGATGATGATGTTCTCCAGAACGCTGAGGTTGGCCGCCAGCGTGAAATGCTGGTGCACCATGCCCACCCCGGCGGCGATGGCCGCGCGCGGCATCCCGGGCGGCAGCGCCCTGCCGCTGACCCTGACCTCGCCCGCGTCGGCGGTGTAATGGCCAAAAAGGATGTTCATCAGCGTTGTCTTGCCGGCACCGTTTTCGCCCAGAAGCGCCAGGATTTCACCCTGATTGAGGTGCAGCGTCACATCGTCATTGGCCGTCAGTCCGCCAAAGCGCTTGGTGATCCGGTTCAGTTCCAGCACCGGCTGCGTCATGGGTGCCCCGCAATCGGCGCGGGAAAGGCCACCGGCGGGGCCAGCGCGGCCAGCCGCGCCGCCAGCGCCAGAAGCGCAAGGTCAGACCCGATCGGCCCCATCAGCTGCACGCCCAGCGGCAGCCCCGCCGCATCGGTTCCAAAGGGCAGCACCAGCGCCGGGCATCCGGCGACATTGGCCAGGGCGGCATTCGGGGCTGTCGCCTCCATCCGGGCGAAATGTGCCGCCGGATCGGCCCGCGTCATGTCAAAGGCCCCCAGGGCCGGAGCGGCGCCCGCAAGCACCGGGGACAGCAGCACATCGATCTGTTCGAACATCTGCCAGACGGTACCGGAAAGCTGCGCCATCTCGCGGCTTGCCGCGAACAGGGCTGTCGCAGGCAGCGCCCGGCCCCCGGCGGCAATCGCGGCCACGACGGGCGAAAGCCCGTCATCCGCAACACCCGCCGACGCCATCCATTCGGCCAGGGATGCGGTCAGCACCATCCGGGCAAGCCGCGCGGCGGTTGCGCCCCAGGCATCCGGCGCCGGGCGGTCTTCAACCCGTGCGCCGAGTGATTCAAGCGCCAGCGCCGCAGCGCGCGCCGCCGCCTGCTGGTCGGGACCGCACCGGTCAGGCAGGCACAGCGCCACCTTCACGGGGGTTGAAAACGCCATTGGTGCCGGATCGCCGCAGGGGGTCTGCGCCCGCCCCGAGACCAGGCGAAACGCCGTTGTCACGTCGCGCACGGACCGGGCCAGCACCAGTTCGGACGCCAGCCCCATCAGGTGATTGCCAAAGTCCGGCCCCCCCGGCACGGCCCCGCGCGAGGGTTTCAGCCCCACCAGCCCGCAACAGGCCGCCGGCACCCGGATTGATCCGGCCGCATCGGTGGCATGGGCGATGGCCACCAGCCCGCCGGCAACAGCCGCCGCCGCCCCGCCCGATGAGCCGCCCGGCGACAGGCGGCGATCAAAGGGATTGCGCGCCGGATCAGACGCAAGCGCCAGCCCGAATTCGGGAACTGTCGTCAGGCCAAAGGGCACCAGCCCCCCGGCCCGAAAGCGCCGGAACAGCGCGCTGTCGCGGGCGGGGTCCGAAAGGCGGCGGCGCAGCGCCGCCGATCCGCCCGCCGTTGCAAGGCCCTTCGCCGCCGACCCCAGGTCCTTGCCAAGGAACGGCACGCCCGCAAAGGGGCCCCTGCCGGGGTTCAGCGCGCCGGTGCGGCCCATGCCGGGATCACAGCGGGCAACCGCACCCAGGCTGACATCCCCTGCGACAGCGGCAAGCGCAGCCTCCATCACGGCCGGGGCAGTCACCTGCCCCGAAGCGATGCACGCCGCAAGTGAGGTCGCATCCTGCACCCCGGCTCAGGCAGGCTCGTTCGCGTCAATCGGCACTTCGAACGCGCCTGCCGCGATGGCCGCCTTCTTGGCTTCCATTGCGGGCAGGGCATCGGCAGGCACCTCGCCGGCCACAAAGATCAGCTCGTTGCCGCCGTATTTCATGAAGGAATACCCGGTATAGTCGCGGCCCACCGGTTTGCCGCCGGCCACATCTGCCACGACGGCATCGATGGTGGGGCCGAAGTTCCAGATCGCATTGGCAAAAACCGTGCCGGGATAGCGTGGCGTATAGTCGATCAGCGAACCGATGGCCTTCACGCCGCGTTCCTGCGCACCATCCGCCGTGCCGATCCGTTCCCCGAACAGAATATCCGCACCGGCATCGATCTGTGCCACGGCGGCTTCCTTTGCCTTGGCCGGGTCGAACCACGCGCCGATGAATCCGTTCAGGAACCTGGCATCGGGGTTCACTTCCCTGACGCCCATCCGGTAGGCGTTGATCAGCAGGTTGACCTCGGGGATGGGATACCCCCCGACCGATCCGAAGGTGTTGGACGCAGACATCCTGCCCGCAAGCATGCCGGCCAGGTAGGCCGCCTCGTGGTTGCGCGTCCCGAAGACGCCGAAATTGTTCCCCTCCGGCCCGCCGGACGATCCCATCAGGAAGGCAACATCCGGGTAATCGGCCGCAACGGCCCGCGCCTCGGCCTCTACGGCATAGCTTTCGCCCCAGATCAGGTTCGCGCCGCCCTCTGCATATTCGCGCATGGCCCGCGGATAGTCGGTCGCGGCCACGCCTTCGGAAAACTCGTAAGTGATCAGTCCGCTGGCGGCTGCCGCCTCAAGCGCGGAATGCACGCGCGAATTCCAGGCGTTTTCAACCGGCGAGGCATGGATGCCCGCGACCTTGATCACGGTCTGGGCGTTGGCGCGGCGCAGGTAGACAGGCAGGGCCAGTGTGGCGGCAGCACCCAGCAGAAGCTGGCGGCGGGAAGCGGTCAAGATCATGGCAGCAGTCCTTTGCAGAGGGTGAGAGAGAGGGTCGGTCAATCTTCGGCAATCGGGGCACAGGACGCAGGGTCAAGGCTGTCGGGCCGCCCCGGCAGCGACAGCTGTGCCACCCTGGGGGCGGTCTGCGCCAGAACCCTGCCGTTCCGGATCACGGCAAGGCGGGTCGCCTTCAGGCGCACCGCCTCGATCGGGTCGCGCGCCTGCAGGACAACCATCGTCGCCGGCCCGCCGACCCGCAGTGTCGGGTCCGGAAGGCCCATCGCCCGCGCCCCGTTCACGGTGACAGAGGCAAAGGACCAGGCCATCGCCTCACGCGAGGTCATGGGAACGGCATGAACCGCCATGTGGGCCACCTCCAGCATATCGGCCGAACCCAGCGGATACCACGGGTCCATCGTGCAATCCTGTCCCAGCGCCACATTCACGCCCGCCGCCCGCAGTTCGGCCACCCGCGTCAGGCCCCGGCGACGCGGATAGGTGTCGGACCGGCCCTGCAGGGTCAGGTTGATCAACGGGTTTGGCACGATGTGCAGACCCGCCTCGGCAATCAGCGGAATGAGCTTTGAGGCATAGTAATTGTCCATCGAATGCATCGATGTGCAATGCGATCCCACGACGCGCCCCTGCAGACCAAGGCGCACCGTCTCGGCCGCCAGGGTTTCGATGTGACGCGACATCGGGTCATCGCTTTCGTCGCAATGCAGATCGACCGGCAGACCCCGGTCAGCCGCAATCTCGCACAGGCGGCGCACCGATGCCGCGCCATCCTGCATCGTCCGTTCGAAATGCGGAATGCCGCCAACCACATCAACGCCCATGTCCAGGGCGCGCAGCAGGTTTGCCTCGGCATTGGGGCTGCGGAACAGGCCATCCTGCGGAAAGGCGACAAGCTGAAGGTCGATATAGGGTGCGACGCGCCTGCGGACCTCGATCAGGGCTTCGGTGGCGGTCAGACGGTCATCGCAGACATCCACATGCGTGCGGATCGCCAGAAGCCCCTGCGACACCGCCAGATCGCAATAGCGCAAGGCCCGCTCCATCACCGCGTCGACCGTCAGAAGCGGCTTCAGCTCTCCCCAAAGGGCGATGCCTTCCAACAAGGTGCCTGACCGGTTCAGGCGCGGCAGGCCCAGGCTGAGGGTGGCATCCATGTGGAAATGCGGGTCGACGAAACCGGGCGCAACCAGCCGTCCGGCCGCCTCGATCGTGCGGGCGGCAGCCGTGTCGATACGGGGCGAAATCCCGGCAATCCGGCCGTTCAGGATGGCGATGTCCACCGCATCCTTCCGGTCAGGCAAACGACCGGCCCGTATGAGCAAATCCAGCATCCGGCACCCCATGGCCGTCCGCTGCGCCGATCCGTCAGCCCTGGCGCACCCGACCCTGCCGGTCACTGTTAGCATGATCTGCCTTTTGGTCAATTTCTTCTTTCCTGACCGGTGTGACGCCATGTCGGGCCGCCCCCGTCCTTCTGCGGAAGGGCCGTTTGCAGCCCGACCCGGGGGTCCTCCGCCGGTCTTGGGGCGGGGGCCGGATCATGGCGGGGCCGGGCGGCGGACCTTGGTTCAGGACTGCGATGCGGACATCGCCCTGCACCGCCGCAGGACAGGCACATGCTGCGGCGCGTTGATTGCAACCGCCGCAACAGTCATCCGCCGGAGAGGAACCTCAACCGACCCTGATTCGGGGGCCACAGGTCTTGCGGGATGTTCAGGACAGCGGCCGGAACAGCGCGGGCAGCCATCTGCACCGCGAACACCGTGCAATGGTTGACCCCGGTGCTGCGAAAGACGCGCGTCGGCGGAACGTGCCCGGCCGCGCCGCCCCGGAACGGGGTGCGGCGCGCAATCCGCTGCCAGATTGTCCGCCGGGCGTGTCGGCACCTGACCGCGCCTGAAAACCGCCTGGGCGCGACCAGAGGCACAAGGGGCCGGACAGGCCGCCGCGCTGCCACCCAAAGCGGTCTGCCGGAAGGGTTCACGGGCCGCATCCTGCGCCATGCAACCGAGTCTTCCGGGCATCCGGTGACCTGACCCGCGCCGCCGTTGATCCGTGCCGGTGGCACTTGCCGTCTGCCCCCGGAACCTGCTGCGGCCCTGACCGTATCCGCCGCAAACCCCTTGAAGACTTGCCGGAACCAGCGTTGCACTGACCCCCGCCTGACTGGAACAGCTGCGATGGAACCTTCCTGTTGACAGAATATGGATCGTTCCACTACTCGTCTGGAACGATCCATAATCCTTTGGCAGGGCGTGGGGGTGGCTGTGAACTGGGTGTTTGTCGGGGCCAGCACGATTGCCGGCCAGTATCTTGTCGGGGCGGTCCGCGCGCAGCAGGACAACGATGTGCGCTGGGTGATCAGTGGCTCTGCCGGCCGCGCTGCCGCTTTTGCCGCGACCCACGGCATAGCCCGTTGCGGCACCGATCTGGCCGAGGCATTGGCCGATCCTGCCGTGGGTGCCGTCTACATTTCATCGACCAATGAAAAGCACCACGGTCAGGCAATGGCCGCGATTGCCGCCGCAAAGCATGTGCTGTGCGAAAAGCCGCTGGCGACCGCCGTCGCGGATGCGCAAGACATGGTGCGGGCCGCCGAAACGGCAGGGGTTGTGTTTGCCACCAACCACCATCTTCGCAGTGCAGGCAGCCTGCGCGCGATCCGCGATCTGATCGCTGCGGGCAGGGTCGGGAAAATCCTGTCCTTAAGGGTATTCCACGCCGTGGAACTGCCGGTCCATCTGCGTGGCTGGCGGCTGGACAATCCGGCTGCCGGCGGCGGGGTGATTGCCGATCTGACGGTTCACAACGCCGACACCGTCCGCTTCCTGCTGGGCGAAGACCCGGTTTCGGTCGTGGCGCATATGGATGCCACCGGGATGGGCCGGGGCGTGGAAGACAGCGCGATGTCGGTTTGGGCGATGCCCTCGGGAACAATGGTGTTCAGCCATGAAAGCTTTACCCATCCTTTCGCCGCGTCCGGGGTGGAGGTGCATGGCACCGAAGGGTCCATTCTTGCCCGGAATGTGCTGTCGCAAGACCCTGTGGGAGAGATTGACCTGATCACCGCACAGGGAACGGCACGCATCGAATTCGACCGTTGCGCGATTTACCAAAGTGTTGTGCGGAATTTCTGCGCGGCGGTGACAGGCACGCAAAAGCCCGCCGCGTCGGGGCGAGACGGGGTGAAATCCCTGCAGATTGCCACTGCCGTCCGCGATGCCGCGCGCACTGGCCGGCGCCAGGCCGTGATGTACGGAGAGACCGCATGAGCAAGCTGACAAGTGCCGCAGATGCGGTTGCCCGCATTCCCGACGGGGCCGTTGTCACTGTATCTTCGTCATCCGCCCTCGGGTGCCCGGACCTTGTCCTGGCGGCCATCGGCGCGCGCTTTGATGTGGAAGGCCACCCCCGCGGCCTGACTGCCATCCATCCGATTGCCGCCGGTGACATGTACGGCGTCAAGGGCGTTGATCACATCGCCAGGGACGGCCTTCTGACCCGCATCCTCGGGGGGTCCTATCCTTCGGGTCCGTCCAGCAGGCCGATGCCGGAAATCTGGAAGATGATCGTCGAGAACCGCGTGCAAGCCTACAACGTGCCCTCGGGCATCCTGTTTGACATGAACCGCGACGCCGCAGCCAGGCGTGCGGGCGTGTTGACGAAGGTGGGCCTTGATACCTTCGTTGATCCGCTCCGCGAAGGCTGCGCGATGAACGCGCTGGGGGCTGCGGCACCGATTGTCCGCCGGGTGGAGTTTGGCGGCGACACCTGGCTGCACTTTCCGAACATCATCCCGGATGTGGCCATCCTGCGCGCAACCACGGCGGATGAGTTCGGCAACCTGACCTATGAACACGAAGGGGCCTATCTGGGCGGGCTGGAACAGGCAATCTGCGTGCGCAATCACGGCGGGCTGGTGATTGCACAGGTCAGCCGCATGACCAAACGCGGATCGCTGCGGCCCCATGACGTCCGGGTGCCGGGCCATCTGGTGGATCTGGTGGTGATCGACCCCGATCAGAAGCAGACCTGCGAAACGCAGTATGACCCCGCGATTTCCGGCCAGATCATGCGGCCATGGAGCAGCTTTGCACTGGCCGAACATGGTATCGAAAAGATCATCGCGCGCCGCGCGGCCATGGAATTGCGGCCCGGAATGACCGCCAATCTTGGCTTTGGCATTTCGGCACTGGTGCCGCGCATCCTGCTGGAGGAAGGCCATCCCGAGGCCGTGACCTGGGCCATAGAACAAGGTGCCGTGGGGGGAATGCCGCTGACCGGCTTTGCCTTTGGCTGCGCGTCGAATGCCGATGCCTACGTGCCGTCTCCGCAGCAGTTCATCTACTTCCAGGGCGGCGGCTTCGATGTATCCTTCCTGTCATTTCTTGAGGTGGACCGCGAAGGGAATGTCAATGTCTCGAAACTGGGCAAGAAACCCTATCTGACGGCGGGCTGCGGCGGGTTTGTCGATATCACCTCGGGGGCGAGGAAAATCGTGTTCTCCGGCTGGTTCGAGGCCGGCGCGCAGATCGACCTTGCGCCTGACGGCATCAGGGTCGTGGCGCCGGGCAAGTTCACGAAGATGGTCGAAACGGTTGAACATGTGACGTTTTCGGGAAAGCGCGCCCGCGCCCTGGGGCAGGATGTGCTTTACATTACCGAACGCTGCGTGATCCGGCTGGCCGAAACCGGCCTGATCGCCACCGAGATCATGCCCGGCATTGACCCTTTGCGCGATATCGTCGCGGCATCCGGCGGGCGGGTCCGGATTGCACACGATGCGATCACCCTGCCGATGTCGCTTCTGGCCGATGCGCCGATGGGCTGGGGCAAATGAGCGCTGTTGATCTGATCCGTCACGGCAGGATAGCCGAGCTTCGCCTCGACAATCCGGCCAGGATGAACGCCTTCACAGCCGGGATGCTGGACCAGTTGGCCCGGCATCTCGAGGTTGTCGGGCAAGACAGCGCAATCGGCGCGGTGATGCTTACCGCAACCGGTGATCGCGCCTTCTGTACGGGGGCCGACATCAACGGCTGGGGTGATCTGAGCCCGGCCGAGTTTGCCCGCCACTGGGTGCGCGACGGCCACCGGGTTTTCGACCGCCTGGCGCGGCTTGGCAAACCCACAATTGCCGTTCTGAACGGCCACGCCTTTGGGGGTGGTCTGGAACTTGCCGCCGCCTGTGATCTGCGGGTGATGGCGACCGGTGCCGGCCTTGCCCTTCCCGAGGCCGGCATCGGGATTGTTCCGGGCTGGTCGGGCACGCAGCGGCTGATGCGGCTGATGCCCGAAGCCATGGTCAAGGAAATGGCGCTGTTCGGTCAGCGGATCAGGGCGGACCGGGCCCTGGCCTGCGGATTTGTGTCAGCCGTCGGCGATGATCCGCGCGCCCTGGCGCTGGCGCTGCTGGACCGCGCCCTTGGCCTTTCGCCGCGCGCGGTCGAAATCTGCAAAGCCATGATCCACGCCGCACAGGGCGAAGATCGCGGCGCGATGGTCGAGGCGCTGGGCAGTGCCGCCATCGCCGCCACTGCCGACCGGGATGAAGGCGTTGCCGCGTTCCGGGAAAAACGCAAACCGGAATTCTCGGGACGGTAAGTCATGAACGACCTGCACATCATTTCCGGCCAGACGGTGGCGCTGCCCGCCACGGCCTATCAGGCGCGGCATTTCATTGACGGCGTGGCGCAGGACAGTGCGGATGGCCGCAGGTCGGACCGCATCTCGCCCTCGCACGGGGTGGTGGTCAGCCAGGCCGCCCTTGGATCGGCGGTCGAGGCCGAAGCCGCAATCAGGGCGGCCCGCGCGGCCTTTGACGACGGCCGCTGGAGCCGTCTTTCCGGCAAGGCCCGTGCGGCGGTGCTGACCAGGGTCGCCGATCTGATCGAGGCAAATGTCGGGACCCTGGCAGTGATCGAGACGCTGGAAAGCGGCAAGCCCATTGCGCAGGCGCGCGGGGAATGCGGCGGCGCGGCGGATTTGTGGCGATACGCGGCGTCGCTTGCGCGGACCAGCCATGGTGACAGCCATAACACACTGGGCGCCGACATTCTTGCGGTCGTTCTGAAAGAACCCATCGGCGTGGTGTCGATCATCACGCCGTGGAACTTTCCGTTCTGGATTCTCAGCCAGAAGCTTCCCTTCGCGCTGGCGGCCGGATGCACCTGCGTCGTCAAGCCGTCCGAGCTGACACCATCCACCACGGCCATGCTTGCCGGGATGCTGACCGAGGCAGGATTGCCCGCAGGCGTGTGCAACATCGTTCTGGGGCATGGCAATCCGGTCGGCAGCCTGCTGTCCGGTCACCCCGATGTGGACATGGTGACCTTTACCGGATCGACCGCTGTCGGCCGGACGATCACAAAGGTGGCCGGCGACAGGCTCAAGAAGGTGGCGCTTGAACTGGGCGGCAAGAACCCGCAGGTGATTTTTCCAAATTGCGATCTGGCGGGTGCCGCCGATGCGGTGACGTTCGGCATCTTCTTCAACGTCGGCCAGTGCTGCAATTCGTCCAGCCGCATCATCGTTCACGAAAAGATTGCGGATGACTTCGTCGCGCGTGTGGTCGCCCTGTCGCGCAAGGTGGCTTTTGGCAACCCGCTGCATCCTGACACACAGGTCGGGGCCATCGTTACCCCCGAACACCGCGAAAGGATCGATGCCTGCGTCCGCGCGGCCGTGGCCGCCGGGGCCGAGGTCTGCCTGGGCGGCGGCAGTCTGACGGTGCCGGGCCTTGGGGGGCAATTCTATCAGCCGACCGTGATTCGCGGCGTCACCCCCGACATGGCCATCGCCCGCGAGGAAGTGTTCGGTCCGGTCCTGGCGGTGCTGACCTTCCGGACGCCGGAAGAGGCGATTGCCCTGGCCAATGACGCGACCTATGGCCTGTCGGCAGGCATCTGGTGCGACGACATCCACACCTGCCTTGATTTCGGCCGCCGCGTTCAGGCCGGAACGGTCTGGACCAACACCTGGATGGACGGCTTTCCCGAAGTCACCTTTGGCGGTGTCAAGCAGTCCGGCCAGGGGCGCGAGATTGGAAGCTACGGCTTCGACGAATTCCTTGAGGTGAAATCGCTCGTCATGCGGATCGGCCGCACGCGCGCACCTTGGGTGAACCAGGCCTGAAACCCGGCAGGGAGACGGCGAAACCAACGCGACAGGAGGAGACCTACATGCGTGGTTACTTTGGAAGGAAGACGGCAATTGCTGCGGCCTTGCTGGCATCGACCGGCATTGCACAGGCCGAGGATGTTGAAGTTCTGCACTGGTGGACATCTGGCGGTGAAGCCTCCGCGCTGAATGTGCTCAAGGAAGATCTTGTGACCAAGGAAATCGGCTGGATCGACATGCCGGTTGCCGGGGGTGGCGGTGAAGCGGCCATGACAACGCTGCGCGCGCGCGTCACGGCCGGTGATGCCCCGACGGCCGTTCAGATGCTGGGCTTTGACATTCAGGATTGGGCCGCCGAAGGCCAGCTTGCCAACCTTGACACCGTTGCAGCCGAAGAAGGCTGGGACGCGGTCGTTCCCGTGGCGCTTCAGGCCTTTTCCAAATTCGACGGCAATTGGGTTGCGGCCCCGGTGAACGTACACTCGACCAACTGGGTCTGGGCCAACAAGGCCATTCTGGACGAGCTTGGCATTGCCCAGCCCGCCGACTGGGACGCCTTCGTTGCCACCATGCAGAAGGTCAAGGACAGCGGCAAGACCGCGCTGGCCCATGGCGGCCAACCCTGGCAAGAGGCCACGATGTTCGACGGTGTCGTGCTGTCGGTGGGCGGGGTTGAGTTCTACAGGAAGGCCTTCATCGATCTTGACCCCGAAGCGCTTGGGTCGGATCAGATGGTTGAAGTGTTCAACCGCATGGGAACGCTGCGCAGCTTTGTGGATGACAACTTTTCGGGGCGCGACTGGAACCTTGCCTCTGCCATGGTCATCAACGGTGATGCCGCTTTCCAGATCATGGGTGACTGGGCCAAGGGGGAATTCCTGAAGGCGGGCAAGGTTCCCGGCACCGATTTCCTGTGCTTCCGCGTTCCCGGCACGCAGGGCAATGTCAGCTTCAACTCGGACCAGTTCGCGATGTTTGCCCAAGTCGATCCTGCGGCCCAGGCGGCCCAGGGCGAAATGGCCCGCGCGATCATGTCCCCCGGCTTTCAGTCGGCGTTCAACGTCGTGAAGGGTTCGGTTCCGGCGCGCACCGATGTGCCGAACGATGCTTTCGACGCCTGTGGAAAGCAAGCCATGGCCGAACTGGCCGAAGCCTCTGCCAACGGCACGCTGGTAGGCTCCATCGCGCATGGCCATGCCAACAGGGCAGCGGTGAAGAATGCGATCTATGATGTCGTGACCGCCAACTTCAACGGCGAATACGATGCCGCGACGGCCGCGCAGAACCTGGTGAACGCTGTCGAGGCAGCGCAGTAATCACGCAACGGGAAAGGGGGGTAGCCCCCCTTTCCCGAACAGTCCCTGTGGCAGAACCGCGTGCCACCCGGACTGTCGATGTCGAAAGATGCCGTCCGAAGGCGCCATGCCAGAAGGAGACACTATGGCAAATCACTCGTCCGGGGTCGATTTCCGCACAGGCCTGCAGGAATGGATACCAAAACTGGTGCTGTCACCTTCCCTGGCGGCGATGCTGGTGTTTGTTTACGGATTCATCGCGTTCACGATCTTCCTCAGCTTCACCGATTCCAAGATGCTGCCCAGCTATGATCTGGTCGGGCTGGAGAATTATGCCAGGCTCTGGAACCTGTCCTCGTGGTGGGTTGCGGTGGTTAACCTGTTCATCTTCGCGTCGCTTTACATCCTTATCTGCACGGTGATCGGGTTGATGCTGGCGATCTTTCTCGATCAGAAAATCCGGGGCGAAGGTATTCTGCGCCCGATCTACCTTTACCCGATGGCATTGAGCTTCATCGTTACCGGGACGGCCTGGAAGTGGATCCTTGACCCCGGAATCGGGATTGAAAACTCGATGCACCTCTGGGGCTGGACCAGCTTTCAGTTCAACTGGATCAAGGACCGGGATATGGCGATCTATACCGTCGTCATCGCTGCCGTCTGGCAGACATCCGGTTTTGTGATGGCGATGTTTCTGGCGGGTCTGCGGGGCATCGACAACGAAATCCTGAAGGCCGCCCAGATTGACGGGGCATCGAACTTCAGCCTGTATCGCCGCATCGTCATTCCGCTGCTGCGCCCGGCCTTCCTGTCGGCCTTCGTCATCCTCGCGCATCTGGCGGTGAAATCCTATGACCTGATCATTGCCCTGACCGGCGGCGGCCCCGGACGGGCAACCGAATTGCCCGCGACCTTCATGTATTCCTACACCTTCACCCGCAATTCGATGGGCATCGGTGCAGCCTCGGCCGTGATCATGCTGATGACAATCGCCGCGATCATGACCCCTTACCTTTATGCCGAGCTGAAGGAGAAGACGTGATGGCCATGGCCGGGCAAGACACCGCCGTCCGCACCGGGCGGATCACGCGCCTGTTCATCTATGGCATCCTGCTGGTTTTCGCCCTGTTCTATCTGATGCCGCTGTTCGTGGTGATTGCCAATTCGCTCAAGCCCCTGTCCGAGATCACGGGCGGCAACATGATGGCGCTGCCCGGTGTCTGGACGATTGAGCCCTGGCGGCAGGCATGGTCTGTCGCCCAGATCGGGGTGGAGCCGACGGGCCTGCGGCCCTATTTCCTGAATTCCATTCTGATGGTTGTTCCCGCTGTCGCAATCTCTACCGTCCTTGGCGCGCTTAACGGCTATGTCCTGACCAAATGGAGCTTTCGCGGCGACAGGATCATCTTCGGCCTGCTGCTGTTTTCCTGCTTCATCCCGTTCCAGATCGTGCTGATTCCGATGGCGACGGTCCTGGGCAAGATCGGGCTGGCCGGATCGATTCCGGGCCTGATCCTGGTTCATGTGGTCTACGGCATCGGTTTTTCGACGCTTTATTTCCGCAACTACTATGCGTCCTTTCCGACCGAACTGGTCCGGGCCGCGATGATCGACGGTGCGGGGTTCTTTCGCATCTTCTGGCGGATCATGCTGCCGGTGTCGGGACCGATCATCGTTGTGACCGTGATATGGCAGTTCACCAATATCTGGAACGACTTCCTGTTCGGCGCCTCTTTCGGGGGGCAGACCCAGCCGATGACCGTCGCCCTGAACAACCTTGTGCAGTCATCGACGGGGGTCAAGGAATACAACGTACACTTCGCAGGGGCCATCCTTGCCGCGCTTCCCACCCTGATCGTCTATATCGTCGCAGGTCGCTTCTTTGTGCGCGGTCTCATGGCAGGCTCTGTAAAGGGATAAATCATGGGATTTCTCGACATCCGCAACGTCACCAAATCCTATGGCCCGGTCAAGGTCCTGCATGAGGTGAATATCGAGGTGCAGGAAGGCGAATTTCTGGTGCTGGTCGGGCCGTCGGGCTGCGGCAAGTCCACGCTTTTGAACATGATCGCCGGGCTGGAGGGCATCACCTCGGGCGATATCTCGATCAGGGGGCGGGTGGTGAACGGGGTGCATCCGTCAAAGCGCAATATCGCGATGGTGTTCCAGAACTATGCGCTTTACCCCAACATGACTGTCGGCCAGAACATGACGTTCGGCCTTGAAATGCACGGCGTGCCGAAGCCCGAGCGCGAAAAGGCGCTGCGTGACGTGGCCAGGCTTTTGCAGATCGAAACCCTGCTGGATCGCAAACCGGGCCAGCTTTCCGGCGGGCAGCGCCAGCGTGTGGCCATGGGCCGTGCCCTGGTGCGCAATCCGGATGTGTTCCTGTTTGATGAACCGCTGTCGAACCTTGATGCAAAGCTGCGCGTTGACATGCGCACCGAGATCAAGAAGCTGCACGAAAAGCTGAAGACAACCATCGTCTACGTCACCCATGACCAGATCGAGGCGATGACCCTCTCGACCCGGATCGCGGTGATGTACAAGGGCCATGTCCAGCAGCTTGGCACCCCGAAGGAAGTCTATGACACGCCCGCCAATGTCTATGTGGCCACCTTCATGGGCAGCCCGGCCATGAATGTTCTTCCGGCACGGGTTGTGGTGAAGGATGGCGTTGCACATGCGCAGATCACCGATGCCGCAGGGGCGGCGAGGCTGCTGAAATTCAGCCAGTCCAATCTGGCGGCATGGGATGGAAGGGACATTCTTCTGGGCATTCGCCCCGAATCCATAACCGATCCCGACGGGGCTGACCGGAATTCCCGGAACATCGTGCCGCTGCGCAATCTGGTCGGCGTGACAGAGCCTGCCGGTGCCGACACCTTTGTTGCGATGGAACTGGGTGGCAGGGACATTGTCGCCCGCATGCGGGCGGATGCCGCCGTCCGGTCGGGACAGGAGTTTGATTTTGCGGTCAACATGGAAAAGGCCGTCGCTTTTGATCCGGGAACCGAAGAGATCATCAAGCCATGAGCGATTCGGACGTCATCGTCATCGGGTCGGGGATGGGCGGCGCAACAGTGGCGGCAGCACTTGCCGCCAGCGGACAGAAGATTCTGATCCTGGAGCGCGGCGCGCATCTGACCCCGTCGGCCCACGACAGAAACGATACGGCAATCTTCGCTGACGGATACTTCCGGCCCGACGAAGAATGGCTGGACGGCGAAGGCAGGGCGTTCAACCCCGGCAATTACTATTTCGTCGGGGGCAATTCGAAATTCTACGGGGCGGTCCTGGTGCGATACCGCCGCGAGGATTTTTCCCCGCTGGTGCATATGGGGGGCGTCACGCCGGGCTGGCCGCTGTCCTATGATGATCTGGAACCCTTCTACGGCCAGGCCGAAAGACTTTACGCCGTGCGCGGCCAGATCGGAGAGGATCCGACAGAGCCTGCGCATTCCACCGCCTATCCGCACCCGCCGGTTCCCGATGAACCCCCGATTGCGGCCTTGCGAAGCAGGCTGTCCAGGATCGGCCTGCATCCCGCTTCGCTGCCCCTGGGGGTGGACCTTGACCGTTGGCTGGCGCGGGCGCGCACACCCTGGGATGCCTTTCCCGACACAACGGGCGGCAAGATGGACGCGGAAACCGCCGCCCTGAAGGCGGCCCTGCAGCACCGGACCGTACAGCTTCGCACAGGGGCCATGGTCACGCGCCTTTTGTCCGGACCCGGCGGCAGGATAACCGGCGTTGAACTTGGCTCTGGCGAAGTGCTCACGGCGGGGGTCGTGGTGCTGGCGGCGGGCGCAATCCAGACGGCGGCATTGCTGCTGCGTTCGGCCAGCAGCGAATTCCCGAAGGGACTGGCCAACAGCTCGGATCAGGTCGGGCGCAACTTCATGAACCACAACTGCTCTGCGGTGCTGGCGCTGCATCCCTTGTGGAAGAACGACTGCGTCTACCAGAAGACCCTGATGATCAATGATTTCTACCTTGCGGGCGGCCCGCGGGGCGAGCCGTTGGGGAACATACAGCTCTTGGGCAAGATATCGGGCACGATCCTGCGCGCCTCGACACGGCTGCCCCGGATTGTCGCCAACTGGGTGGCGCGGCATTCGGTGGACCTTTACGCCATGTCGGAAGACCTGCCCAACCCCGAAAGCCGCGTCACCCTGAAAGACGGGCAGATCGTGCTGGACTGGAAGCGGTCGAACTGGGACGCGCATCTTGCGCTGGTGCAGAAGCTGAAGGAAACGCTGCGTCTTGCGGGTTATCCGGTCGTGCTGTCGCGCGCCTTTGACAGGCGCACGCCATCGCATCAATGCGGCACGGCACGCATGGGCCGCGATGCAGGCTCAAGCGTGGTCGATCCCTTTTGCCGCAGCCATGATCACCCGAACCTTTTCATCACCGATGCGTCGGTCCTGCCCACGTCTGCGGCGGTCAACCCGGCGCTGACCGTGGCGGCGCTGGCGATCCGGGCCGCAGACCATATCGCACAGACAAGGCTTGCGTGACCCAAGGCAGGAGGGCCGGATGGCCGAAGGATACGATTTCATCATCATCGGCGGCGGCTCGGCCGGCTCGGTTCTGGCAGGGCGCCTGTCGGAAGACCCCACAGCGCAGGTGCTGCTGCTGGAGGCGGGCGGCAGTGACCGCCACCCCTTCTATCATCTGCCGGCAGGCTTTGCCAAAATGACCAAGGGCATCGGCAGTTGGGGGTGGGAGACGGTTGCCCAAAGGCACATGCAGAACAAGGTGTTCCGCTACACGCAAGCCAAGGTCATCGGCGGCGGATCGGCGATCAACGCGCAGATCTACACCCGTGGGGCTGCGCAGGACTATGACGACTGGCGTCAGATGGGCTGTGCAGGCTGGGGCTATGACGATGTTCTGCCCTACTTCCGCAAGGCAGAGGACAATGAAACCCATGACAACAGGTTTCATGGCAGGGGCGGCCCGCTGGGCGTCAGCGAACCGCGCGCGCCCCTGCCCATCTGCGAGGCCTATTTCGCAGCGGCCGCCGACCTGGGCATTCCGCGCAACCTGGATGTCAACGGCGAAAAACAGGATGGCGTCTGCTTCTACCAGCTGACCCAACGCAACGGAAGGCGATCTTCCGCCGCGATGGCCTATGTCGCGCCCAATCGCCACCGCAGGAACCTGACCGTCCGGCTGGGTGCGCAGGTGCGCCGGCTGGTCGTGGAGGGTGGCCGCGCGACCGGGGTGGAGCTTGTGGACGGACAGCGGCTGCACGCAAACGCCGAAGTCATTCTGGCGTCGGGTGCCATCGGGTCACCGCGCCTGTTGCTGCTGTCCGGGATCGGGCCTGCTGACCATCTTTCGCAGCTGGGGATCAAGGTGATCCGGGATCAGCCGCAGGTCGGTGCAAATCTGCAGGATCATCTCGACCTGTACTGCATTGCCGAACTGTCCGGCCCCCACAGCTATGACCGCTATGGCAAGCCCTTATGGGCGGCGATTGCCGGTCTGCGCTATCTTCTGGGCCGCAAGGGGCCGGTCGCCTCGTCGCTGTTCGAAACGGGGGGCTTCTGGTATGCGGACCCCGAGGCCCGGTCACCGGACATCCAGCTTCACCTCGGCCTTGGCACCGGGATCGAGCATGGCGTGGTGTCGATGCCGCAGGGGGGGATCACACTCAATTCCTGCTATCTGCGCCCAAGGTCGCGCGGATCGGTCCGGTTGCAAAGCGACGATCCGCAGAAAGCACCGCTGATTGACCCGAACTACCTGCAGGATCCGCTTGACCGTGAAATGACCATTCGCGGCCTGAAGCTGACGCAGGAGATTCTGGCCCAGGCCCCCTTGAAGCCATATATCCTGGCCCAGCGCCTTCCCGGCCCGCAGGTGCGCACGGACGAAGACTATTTCAACTTCATCTGCCAGCATTCCAAGACGTCGCACCATTGTGCCGGAACCTGCCGGATGGGGCCGGATGCCGGGGCCGTCGTGGATATCAGGCTGCGCTTCAACGGAATCGACGGGCTGCGCGTTGCCGACAATTCGGTCATGCCCGCCGTCATCTCATCAAACACCAACGCCGCCGCAATCATGATCGGCGAAAAGGCCTCCGACATGATCAAGGCAGACAACAGGATGGCACTGGCATGATCCGTCACATTGTCTTGATCCGCTTTCAGCCCGGACTTTCCGACCGGGACATCGCCGCCTTGTTTGCCGAACTTCATCAGATCAAGGGCAAGGTTGCAGGCCTTCTGTCGGTCGTCTCGGGCAAAAGCGAAAGCCCCGAGCAGATGGAGCGCGGCTACATGCACGGCTTTGTGGTGGAGTTCACCGGTTGGGCAGCCCTGCAGGCCTACCAGGATCACCCCGAACATCAGGTTCTGGGGGCCAAACTGACGGCAGCCGCGACGGGGGGCAAGGACGGCATCCTGTGCTTTGATCTTGCCGCATCGGCCTGAGGGTGCTGACACGTGCCCCCCGCATGGACCGCTTGCCGGAAGGCCGGACACTTTTCCGCAGGCCCCGCGCGGTCTGGCACCCTGGGCGAAACGCAGCCTGTCCACGCCGTCCGTTTCCGCTTGCCGGGCAGCGGCAGGACTTTGGCGTTTGAAGGCCACCCCTGCGCCCCGTCGTCTTTGCGCATCAGGCGACACGGGTTTCTGCAAGCAATGCGATGGATCGAGACCAGATGAACATCAACCGCCGACCGACCATCATCGACGTGGCAAAGCGCGCAGGCATCTCGAAATCGACGGTCAGCCTTGTGCTGCAGAACAGCCCTGCGGTGCGCGAGGAAACCCGCGCCCTGGTGCGCAAGGCGATGGCCGAAATCGGCTATGTCTACAATCGCGCCGCCGCCAACATGCGAATGTCGAATGCCGGGCTTATCGGCCTTGTGATCAACGATCTGCGCAACCCGTTCTTCACCGAATTCGCCACGTCCCTGCAAATGGCGCTGGCGGAGCGCGGCTATTCGACGGTTATCGCCAACACCGATGAAAGCCCGCAGTTGCAGGACCAGGTCGTGGGTTCGATGATTGAACATGGCGTGTCGGCGCTGATCATCTGCCCGGCTTATGGCGAAACCGCCGCAACCTTTGATGCCATAGCGCGCGGCGGCATTCCCACCATGCAGATGCTGCGCCGCGTCGATGAGCGGCTGGACCGGTTCCCGTTGATTGCGCCCGACTATCTGACGGGCAGCCGCGAGGCGACGCAGCATCTCATAGCCGCCGGGGCGCGCCGCATCGCCTTTGTCGGGGGGCTTGAAGGCCGGGCCGTGACCGAGGAACGCAAGGCGGGCTATCTGGGTGTGCTCGCGCACATGGGGCTGGAGCCAATCATCATGACCGGCAAGGCCAGCCGCGAGTTCGGCCGCAGCGCCGCGCGCCAGTTGTTTTCCGGCAGCGCAGGCGTGGACGCTGCGGTGTGTTTCAATGACCTTGTCGCCCTGGGCATGGTTTCGGGCTGCCACGAGGTTGGCTGGCGCGTCGGCAGGGATTTCCTGATCATGGGCTTTGACGACATCGAAGAGGTTGCCCAGGCTTATCCCTCCCTGTCGTCCGTGCGCTGCGACATTGCGGGGATCGGGGTGCAAGCCGCCCAGACGATTGTGGATTGGCTGGAAAACCACATCGCCCCCCCGCCCGAGACCCGGACCGCAGTCAGTCTGTCCATTCGCCAGTCAAGCGGACAGGGCTGAAGGGCATCTGCGGAACCAGGTTCGGTCCGGTCGCTGCCATCGCGGGCGAAAACCGGGGATGATCCGCGGCATTGCCGCCCGCGCGGCCAACCTGGCCCGCCCGCTTCGGGGCGGTTGGGCGGCCTCATGTCAGCGGCGCGACAAAGGCTTTGGGCAGACGCGCGCCAAAGTGGCGGATCACCTCAGCGGAAAATCCCTGTCCGGCGGTGACGGCCATGTCGGGCGTCTGCCTCAGCAGGCGGGCCGACAGATAGCCTGCGTTGAATCCGTCTCCGGCCCCGGTGGTATCGCGGATGTCCCGGACCCTGGCAGTTGGCAGGACCCTGATCCTGCCATCTGACAGCACCGATACCGGCCCCGCCCCATCCTTGACCGCAACTTCGGCGACACCGGCAGAGGCAAGGCGCACCAGTGTCGCGCGGGGGGTCGCGTCGCCCCAGACCGCAGCTTCGTCGTCAAAGCTGGGCAGGGCGATGTCGGTGAAGGACAGGACCCGCAGAATGGTCTGCCGCACCTCTTCCATCGACGACCACAGCCTGGGGCGGAAGTTCGGGTCGAACGAAACCTTCGCCCCGCGTGCCCTTGCCCGTACCAGCGCGGCGAACAGGGTTTCGCGGTCATCCGGCGGCAGGATCGCCAGGGTGATGCCCGACAGATGGATCAGCCCCGCCCCGGCAAAGGCCCTTGCCAGGGTGTCAGCGTCCGATGCCAAACCGCGCGCCGCCGAGGTGTCACGCCAGTAATGAAAGCTGCGCTCGGCCCCGTTCAACTCGATCAGATACAGCCCCATGTTGCGCAAGGGGTCGCGCCCGATTGCCGAAGCATCCAGGCCGTCCGCCATCACTTCCGCCACGAAAGCATTGGAAATCCCGTCTGTGCCGACCCGCGTGACAAAACCGACCTTTGCGCGCCCCTTCAGAAGCTGCGCCATATGCCAGGCGGTGTTGAAGGTATCGCCCGCAAAGCCCCGCCGGTAGTGCCCCTTGCCAACGGGGGCCAATTCGACCATCGCCTCTCCCACGGCGATCACGGTCATCACATCAGGGTCAGGCATCGGGCACCGCCCTGCGGTCCAGATCAAACACCGCGCCGGTCAGCCAGGCCGGCCAGTCGCGTTCGAAAAACTGCTTTGCGGTTTCATCAAGGCTTCGGTTCGGGCGGGTGGTGATCCGGAACTGCCCGTCCACCAGCCGCACCAGGATCTGCCCGGCCCGATCCGCAAGGCGTTCTTTGCGAAAGCGCACGTCGTACAGGGGGCCGGACCTGGCCATCGGCGCAGCCTCGCCCGCCGGATCACATATTGCCCGCGCACCCCGACTGCCGCCGCCCTGGTCGATGTAGTGGTGCAAGGCCGCCAGCACCGCCTCCGAGACCAGCGCCATCTGCTGCCATTGCAGGACCCTCGCAATCTCGCCGCCGCGCAGGAAGGAAATGCCAGTGTCGCGGATCGCCCGGTTCAGCTTGCCTGCCGCCTGCAGGGCGGTGGCGACACCTTGCGGCGTACACAGAATGCCGGCGTGATCGCTCATCCGGGCCTGCACCTCGTCCCGGATGGCGCGCATGTTCAGCGCGCTGCCAGCCCGCAGGACCCGTTCGATCTGGCCCACGGCCTGTTCCAGCGGCAGGCCGACAGGCCCGTCAGGCGCGGTCCGGGCCCGCCCGCCCGCCGCGATATGTTCGGCCACGCGGGTTCCCAGAACCTGCCCAGCGTTCAGCGCGGCCCCCCCCGGGCGCGTGACCCCGTGCGTCCCTGCGGCCTCGCCTATGGCATAAAGGCCGGGCAAACTGCTGCGCCCCCAGGTATCAACCGCAATCCCGCCGTTCATGTGCTGGTTGTTGACGGCAAATTCCAGCGGGTCGCGCCGGATATCAACCTTGTAGCGCAGGTAAAGCTCAACAGAGAGCGGGTTCATATGTTGCAGCCGGCCGATCGGCAGCCGCTGTCGCGCACCCGCCTTGCCCAGATAGGCGGCAACGTCCGCGTCCAGCCGGTCAAGGCTGAAGGGCAGATCGCCGGGCACGGGTGCTGGATTGCGGTTGAAATCCATGAACACCCGGCGCCCGGCCTGATTTTCACGGGTGATCGCCAGATCGACAAGGCTTGATCCGAAGTCCAGCATCCTGGTGGCATGAAAGGGCCATTGATAGCCCTTGCGGAACACGTTCGAGACCAGTTCCTGCGTGGTGCGGTAATACCCGGCCAGAAAATTGTGCTCGGTCCCCCGGTCATCGACCGAATAGACATAAGGCATCGCCTGCACATAGGTGCCCGACAGGTTCCACGGAAAGCCTTCGCGCCGGGTGCCGATGCCGAACTGGCTTTCGGTCAGATTGACCAGATCGACGCCCGCCTCAAGGGCCAGACCCAGACAGCCGAAGCAGCCGTTCGGGAACACGGAATCGCGGTAAAGCTCGCCCGGTCCGCCCGCTGCAATCACCAGCGCCGGGGCGTGAAACAGCGTCAGCCCATAGGGGTTGTCCGGTGCCTGCGACCTGGGCCGCACAGCAAGGATTCCCGAAACTGCCCTGCTGTCGCCCTGCCCCTGGACCAGGATGCGCACCCCGGTTGTCTGGTTGAAGAAATCAATGCCCAGCCTGATCGCCTCGGTCGCCAGCACCTTGACCATCAGCCGGGATGTGCGCGGCCCGCAGCTTGTCGCGCGGCCGGCCTCGTCATGGTCGGTGCGGTAGCGCAGCGTGCCCCCGAAACTGTCCTGCGGCAGGGGCAGACCAAGGAACTGAAGCGACGCCATCGCCCGCACCGATCCCACGGCCTCGATATAGGCCATGTCTTCGTCCATCGCCCCGCCTGCCCGGATCGCGCGGGCCATCTCCCTGAAATTGTCGCCCCGGTCCGCAGTGTTGGCGGTGTGCAGGGTTTGCTTGTCGGACCCCGAACAGGCAGACGTTCCCCCCCATGCGCTTTGACTGATCACCGCCACATCGCAGCCACGCCGCTTCAGTTCAACTGCCGCCCGCAACCCGGCGGCACCGCTGCCCACGATCACCACACCGCAGGCATGAACAGGCACGCGGTGGCCCCGCACATCGATGATCGATGCAATCTCGGGTTCTGCCCCAAGGCGGGGCATGTCGATATCCGTCAGCGCGTCCAGGATCTCCTGCGCAATGGTCTGGGCCACGGAATGTCTCCTTCGGGGTCAGGTGATCGATACCCGGCGACCAGGACGCGAGGGGTCCATGCAGGCGTCAGCGATCCGGCAGATAGGGTGGCCGGACCCGAATCCGGGCCACATCGGCTGCCCGGTGGTGATCGACCGGATGACTTCGGCCGCCCCGATGATCCTGCCGTCACTGCGGCCCGGCGCGAAACCCGGCACCGGCCGGAACCTGCGGGCGATGTCGTTCCGGCGGGTTGCGTCACTCCCGCGCAAGCCCCGGCGGCCGTTCGCATCATTGGTGCAAAGGCGCAGGCGGTTCCCCTTGTCATCTGTGCGGGACAGGCTGCCGCCTGTGCCGCAAACCCCGCACGTCCGCAGGAACCTGCGCCCTGTCGCAATGCGGCTGAAATCGATCAGCCCGCGCGCAGCATTGGCAAATCCGCACAGGATACTGGCCCCGCCGGGGTTGGTCACATCCAGCCGGGTTTCAGTCCCGGACAACGCCGCCTGCTTTTCACAGGAAAGGCCGGACATCACCGGGCGGCGTGGCGTGACGATGCAGGTGTCGGCGTTCGTCTCGCTGACCCGACCCACCGGAAGATCAATGAAGCCGAACACAGGCGTTCCGGCATCCCCCGCGATACCGCTTGGCGCAGGCTTTCCACCGGCACGCCACAGACAGCGGGCCAGCGGATCGCCATCGGTGTCGCCATGCTGGCAGGGCATGAACAGCCTGATTTCGTCCATCCCGCCGTTTGCGATGATGTCCCGCGCCGGATCATCCACCGGGTTGCGCGGAACAGCATGGCCGACCCGGGTGACAAGGCCCTTTGCCGCCGCGATACCGGCAAGATCGCGCGCCTGCGCCACCGTACCGGCCACAGGCTTTTCGCAACAGACATGTCTGCCTGCCAGAAGGGCCGCCTTCGCCACCTTGTGATGCGGGCTGTCAGGCAGACAGATGTCGGTCAGATCACCCTCGGGGTCCTGAACGGCATCGCGCCGCGATGTCAGGCGTCTTGCCCCGGACGCACGAATGGCCGGATCGGCTGCGGCCTTTGGATTGTCCGCGACCAGAGCCACGGCTTTGGCAATGCCACCTGCGGTGCCCATGACATGCGGAAAGGTCTGACAGGCCATGGTGTGCATCTTGCCCATCCAACCCGACGCACCGGGACCTGCCCCCCTGACATCCGCCATGTCGCCTCCCCCGGATTGAAATGCGCCGCAACGGACACGCCCTGTCCTGTCGTGAAGCTTTGCTGCCTGGCGCATGTGGAACGTTCCATTTTTTGCTAGTGCAGGCTTCCAGAGTTGTCAATGGCATCAGTTCCATGCCGTTGCCCGATCATGGCGATGACGGCCCGTGCTGCAAGGCCCCCGGTTCTCTGCGGTGAAGGAACCGCGTTTTCCGGGATCCGAACCCGGCCAGGTCTGGCGGGGCGACGGCCTGCGGTTCCGGATCGTCCGCTTCTGGGTGATCTGCCCCCCCTGCCCCCCTGCCACCGCAGGCTGCAGGGGCGGATGTTCACGCCGGGATTACGCCTTTATCAGGTTTCCGCCACTGCCATGGCATCCCGGCCTCGCCCGGCGGGACAGCCAATCGTCCGGCCTGCAGGGCCAGGGCTGTACTCTGTTGTGGGTAGTCCCTTTACGTCCTGCGCCCTGACGCGAATTTTCGCCAAAGCCGCAAGAAGCCTGTGCAAACCGATCGGCCAAGGCCCGACACGGCACCGGACAGTGCTTGCGCGGTCAAGGCGACGGCCGGGAAAAGCACCCTTCGATCAAGCACGAACCGGTGACCCCGGCCAGCCATATGTCGTCGCAGCAGCAGGCAGAACGCCGTGCCCAGCGCCAGACCCGCCAGACAATCGCTGAGCCAGTGGACACCCAGCAAGGCCCGCGACACTGCCGCAACAAAGCCGATGGACAGCCAGGCCCAGGACAGTCTCGGGGCGCAGATTGCCAGTGCAACGGCACAGGCCGCCGCCGTTGTGGCATGTCCTGACGGGAAGGAAGCCCAGCCGGCACGGAACGCCAAGACCGAGAATTCCAGAACATTCGGGTCGGGCACCGTCGATGGCCGCATGCGGCCGATCATGTTCTTGGAAAGGCTTGCCAGAAAGCCGCTGCCCGCGACCGACAAGACCACAAGCAGCAGGCAGGAGCGGAATGCTTGCAGGTCTTCGGCTGCGCTGCCCTGCGCACGGCGTCTGGCGACAGCGACAAGGGCCAGCAGGGCCAGACCGATGCCAAGGGGCCAGGCCGAATTTCCAAACTCCGTCACCATGCGCAGCGTGGCATTCAGCGTCGGATCAAGCGACCTGGCCATGGTGTGGACCGGCCCATCGGCGATCATCACCACCAGGAACAGGACACAGACAAAGCAGATCAAAAGCGAAAGCGGGCTTTGGTCCTGCCGGGCAAGGACCGCCGCGATCTGCGGCCGGGTGTCCGCTTTGGCACCGGGGCCGGCTGCCCCATCTTCCGCTGATCGCAGGTCTTTCATGGTTCACCGTGACAGTCGAGAATGTCGAGCGTTACCTGCCGCCCCGCGCCGATGGCAAAGCCGGCGACGGTGCCGGCAAGGCGGCAGCCCTGTGCCAGGGCGTCAGGGGTGAAACCGCCGTCGCGCAGGCTGACGGCGACAAGGCAGGGACCGGGCCGGATCACGCCGGCTCCGGCGGTGCCGGGCCCGGAATAAAGCCGGGTGTCCCTGCCGCCGCGCCAGACAAGAGAAGGTTCGGTATACCCCAAACCCGCCATCCGGGGCCGGGCACAGCCGTTCAAGGCGGCGGTTTCGGCGGCCAGCGCCATTGCCGCTTCGGTCGGCCAGAAAACGGGCATTCGGGCGACAGCCAGGATCAGACTGGCGTGCAGGACAACCCCGGCCAGCCCGAGAAAGGCCGCCAGTCCCAGCGGCCGGGACGCGGCAAAAGACCGAAGCGCGAAGGTCGCGGCAAGGCCTGCGCCAGCCAGACCGGCACCGGCAAGCCACATGGCGGCGCGGTTTTCTGTTGCTGCGGCATAGCCAAGGATCGCGATGCCAAGCGCAAGGCCGGGAAGAAACGAAACCGCCGCCACGATGCGCAGGGGCCGGGATGCCGTGGCAAGGGCGGTCGGCAGATGACCTGCGGCAAGCAGGGCCAGGGCGGGGAAGACCGGAAGGGTATAGTGGATAAGCTTGGTCGGGATCGCCTCGTACAGCAGCCACACCGGGATGACCCAGGCCAGGCAGAACCGCGTTGCCGCCTCGCGGCGCGCCCGCCATATGGCGGGCAGCGAAAGAACAAGCAGGGGCGTTGCCGGCCAGAAGGTGAACCAGAGGCCGACCAGGTAGCTTCCCGGCGGTGCTCCCTTGCCCTCCTGGCCCGAGGCGATCTTGGGCAGAAGGTCGGTCGCCACGGACCCCAGCCAGAAGGTCCCGTTGCTGCGCAGGGTGATCGCCAGGAACCACGGAAGGGTCACAAGCAGCGCGACAAGAACCGGAACGGGCGCCCGAAGCGGCCGCAGCCATCCGGCGCGACGGTCCAGAAGGCACAGCGTCAGCGCTGTCAGCGCGGGCACCATCGGGCCGATGGGACCCTTGATCAGCGTTCCGGCGGCAATGGCCAGCCAGAAGGCCAGGGGTCCCGCCCGGCCGGCCGGCCTGCCAAGGTAAAGCCGCACCAGCACGGCCTGAGCGGCCAGTATCGTGGCCAGCAGCGCGGCATCGGTCTTTGCAATACGGGCTTCGCCGCCAATCACCAGCCCGCCGGCAAAGACCGCCGCTGCCGCCAGCGCCGCCGGTCTGCCAAACAGCGGCGTGCCGACGACGGCAACAAGAAGTACCGCCAGCGTCGCCCCGATCAGCGAGGGCAGCCGGTACACCCAAAGCCCGGCCTCCGGACCCTGACCAGAGGCAAGGACCGCCGCGCTTTGCAGCCAGTAGATGCCGACAGGCTTCTTGTGGCGCGCTTCGTCCTGGAACCGGATGTCGACAAAGTCGCCGCTTTCCACCATCTGCCTGCTGGCCTGGACAAACCGTGCCTCGTCCCTGTCCGTGACAGGCAGGCTGGCGATGCCCGGCACAAAGGCCAGAACTGCGAAAAGAAGCAGGGCCAGCCAGGGCCCGGCACGCAGGATGGCACGGGGTCTGAAGGCAAGCGTCAAGAGAGGCCCCGATCCTTTTGTGTCCCTGGCCGGGGGGTGCCCGGTGCCCGCAACGGGCCGCGCCGACAAGGTTGATGGCTGCCGCGCGACGGACCTGCCACCGGGCGGCAGGCGGCGTCGGCATCGGGGCCGGCAAGGATTGCCCTGCGGCGCGGCGGGGTCTTTGGCGGGTTTTGCCGGTGCCGCCGGTCCTGGTCAAATGCTGCGCCACGGGGTGTTCTGGCCCCCGGAACGACCGGGCACAGGGCCGGGGACGCCCCGGCACAGACCGGATGGCCGGGCACCCGGATCCGCGCATCCGGTGCTGCGGGGCCAGGGCATTGGCACCCGGTCCACTCCGTCGATCTGATGTCGACCGACAGACGCCCGCAGGCGCGACGCGCGGGGGCTGCGGCAAGAACGGCACCCAAGGCTGCACCAGCACGTTCTTCGTTCCGGCGCGGAACCACTATCGACAAGCCCGATGAAAGGGCCGCAAGCGAACCCGCCCAAAGCTGCGGAAGGACCGGCCCTGACCACACCGGGCAGCCCAACGGCGAACACGGGCCTCTGATGACGTCCCGGCGGCGGTCATGATGCGTCTTGACATCCCATCGTACTTCGCCGCCCGTCCGGCCACCCAACCGTGAAAGCCACAAACAGCCTGCATCCGCCATTTGCAGGACGCCCCAGCGATAAGGGACCGGGGCCGCGTCCGTCAAGGTGGTGTGATGTCCTGCAAGGCGCAGGCGCAGGACAGGGTGGCGTTCATTGTGAGTCCGGGGGCGGAATCGATTTCCCCCTTGCCCGTTCCGGCAGGGTGCCTGGCGTCGCGGCCCTGCCGGAAGGTTGCCGGTGATCAGTGATACCGAAAGGCCTTGTGACGGTCTCGGGGCGGGCAAGCCCGATCATCCCCCTGGCCGCAACCCCTGCCTGACGCTGTGCCCCCTCGGTCACGGCGGGGCCGGCATGGACGGTGTTTCAGCATCCCGGCAGCAGGCATGGTCCGGCGCGGTCGCCCCTGCGGCAGACCCGGCGGGACGCGGGGCGCAAACCCGTTGCTTTTTCCGCGATCTGCTGGCATCCAGCGGGCATGATGCATCTGCTGCGAACCGGAACAATCGGGCTTGCCCTTCTGTCGATGCTTGTCGCGGCCCTGATGGTTTCGGGCGCGGCCCATCGGATGCCGGCTGCGGACAGCATCGCACGGGACGCCTTTGTTCTGGCCGGGGGCGATCTGGCGGACCTCTGCGATGCACCCGGCGGCAACGGCAGGGGCGGACAGTCGGATTGCCCCGCCTGCCATGTTGCCGGCACGGCGGAAGTTCCCGCACCCGGCCTGGTGCCCCGCACGGCAGAGCTGATTGTCAAGGCTGCCGTGACCGCGCCGCAGGAAAGCCGCGCGCAGCGCCCGGTGCGTGATCCGGGCCATGCGATGCGCGCACCGCCCCTGGCCTGACCCGGTTCGGCTGCCCCGGCCATCGGTCCGGCCGTCATGCGCCGCACCGGGCCCCGTGCAGGCCCCTGCCTGCCCTGGCTGCGGCACCATCTGCACCCTGCCGGGCGGCAGGCACCGCAGGTGGCGGCCCGCGGCGCAGGCGCAGAGGCCGGATCGCCACCCCCCCCTGTCAGACGCATTCCCGGGCCCCTGCCCGACCCAAATTCCGGAGATCTAACGTGAACCGTATCCTTGGACTTGTGACCACTCTCTTGCTGGGCAGTCTCTCCTTTGCCCATGCCCATGGCGTGACCGTCGGCGAGATGGAGATTGTCCATCCCGCCATTCCCGCCCCCCCTGCTGCCGCAAGATCGGCCGCAGGCTATCTGGAAATCGTCAATGCAGGCAGTGTCGGCGACCGCCTGCTGGGCGTCGAAACCGCAATCGCGAAACAGGCGATGCTGCATACCACAGATCATGGCGCTGACGGCGTTGCGCGGATGATCCATCTTGATGCGATCGAGATTCCCGCCGGTGGCACCGTCCTGCTTGAACCGGGCGGTTTGCACATCATGCTGATGGGCCTGACCGGCCCGCTGACCGAAGGCGACATGATCCCTGCCACGCTGGTCTTTGAACGGGCGGGCCGGGTGGCGATTGAGTTCAGCGTTGATGCCCCGGCCGGCATGGACCACAGCCGGATGGACCACAGCGCAGCGGGTCATCAGACGGCACCAACCGGTCACGGCCATGCCGATGGGCCGATGTCGGTGGCCGGCGGGACGGATGCCGAACAGATCGAAGCCGTGCTGATGGCGCAGTTCGACAGCCCGGAGGCCCCGCTGACGGTGTCCCCGATCACCATCCAGGGCCAGGTTGCCGTGGCGGGATGGAGCCAGCAGGGCAAGGGCGGCCGCGCCTTCCTGCGCAAGGATGACATGGGCTGGTTCGTCGAACTCTGTGCGGGGGAAAGCCTTGTGCAGCCGGCAACCTTCGTGTCGATGGGGCTGACCCGCGCCGAGGCGGAAAGCCTGGCCGCCGCCGTCAATGGCGCGGAACGCAGCGCAGGTGCCGATCTGATCGGGCGGCTGAACGCTTTTGAAGGCACGGTCCTTGTCGGGCGCAGCGCGACAGACGGGCACGGCCATGGCGCAGGGCAGACCGACTGACAGGGTGCCGAAGACAGGGCCACCGCAGGGGCTGCCTCAGCGCAAAGCGGGAGCCTCTTGCGCCTGCGCGCGCCCGGCACATCCTGGCAGGGACCATCGCCCCTGTCCCAGCGCCAGACCGAACGCGGGCCCGCCGGGGGCCAAAGCCCCCGGCCAGCGCCCGCCCAGGCTTTGGCGGGCGCTGGCCTCTGTCCTTCCCGGACATGCCGGTCTACAGGGCACCGTTCCGCGCGGGCGGGGGGAACGCGGGTCGTGTTTCCTGTTCCCGCCCGCTGGGGCGAAAGCACTACCCCCGATTCTCTGGCAGGGGCCATCGCCCCTGCCACAGCGTTACGCCGGGATCAGGACCGGCCGGGGGCCAAAGCCCCCGGCCAGCGCCCGACCCGCCCCCGGCGGGCGCTTCTCGCCCGCCGGGTCGGGCGCTGGCCTCTGTCCTTCCAGGACCTGCCGGTCTACAGGGCACCGTCCCGCACGGGCGGGGAAACGCGGGTCGCGTTTCCTGGTCCCGCCCGGAGGGGTGAAAGCACCCTCACCGTTCCACTGGCAGGGGCCATCGCCTCTGCCACAGCACTGCGCCGGGATCAGGACCGGCCGGGGGCCCAAAGCCCCCGGCCAGCGCCCGCCCCGCCCCCGGCGGGCGCTTCGCTTCCGCCGGGTCGGGCGCTGGCCTCTGTCCCACCCGGACCTGCCGGTCTACAGGGCACCGTCCCGCGCGGGCGGGGAAACGCGGGTCGCGTTTCCTGGTCCCGCCCGGACGGGCGAAGGTACCTTCCCCTTCCCGCCCGGAGGGGCGACATCCTCTTCACCGCTTCTCTGGCAGGGGCCGCCGCCCGTAGTAAAGGCCCACCACATGTTCGGCCTCGGCAAAAAACAGCCAGCGGGCGGCAAAAGCGCCGGCCAGATGCGCGCAAAGCGCAAGCGCCACGCCCGCAACCGATGGCAACAGCGGCAGGATCAGCGCGGGCAGCGCCACGCCCGCCACCGCGATGCTGCGCAGCCGCGCCGCATGGCGCCGCCCCACCACATGGATCATCTCGCGCGTCAGGTAATTGCCGCCCGTATGCGGCTGCTCGAACACGCGCGGCGCGCCGATGCCCCCCAGCCCGGTTGCCGTGGCCAGCGTTGATCCGGCCCCGGCGAACCGCCCGTCGCCGATGCGAAAGCCGATGGCCAGCACAGCTGCCAGACCCGCACTCAGCACCGCCGCCGCCCCCGGCAACGGCAGCAGAATCGCCCCGCCCGCCAGCGCGAACAGCACGAACGTCACCGGCACCAGCGGGTGGTGCCAGCGCGGCACGGTTGCCAACTGCGCATAGATCATCGAGGTACACAGCACCGTGCCCAGGCACAGCGCCGCCGCCACCAGCCCCCACAGCCCCGGCTCCCGCCCCGCAAGCGCGCCCAGCGCCACCGGAACCGCCGCCAGCAGGGCCGCGACGGACACCCAGGCCTCGCGCGACAGCCAGCTTGACCGCCACTGCGTGAAGGCCCGCCAGGCCCGCGCCGGCTGGCCCAGATGAAAGGTCGAGGCCACAAGCCCGCCCACCGCCAGCCCATAGCCCAAAGCAAAGCCAAGCAGGCCATGCAGCCCGACCGGCGTTGCGATACCCGAACAGAGCCAGGCCAGAAACCCGAACCCCAGCCCGGACAGAACCGTGAATATGATAACGGAAGGGGCCGGGTTCATCCCATCTTCCCCAGCATGCGGTCCAGCCAGCCGGCAAAGCCCTGCGCCTGCAAATCCAGCAGCGGGGCCAGAAGCGACGCCTCTTCGCGCGCGTCCTTCCTGCGCGGCGGCAGATAGCGGTTGACCGGCCTTGTGCGCAATTCCGGCATCAGCGCATAGCCATCCCGCGCCGCCACCAGACGGCTGACCTCGCTGTCAGGGTCGCCCAGATCGCCGAAATGCCGCGCGCCCGTCGGGCAGGTGCGCACGCAGGCAGGCTCGCGGTCTTCCTCGGGCAGGTTGTCGTTATAGATGCGGTCGACGCACAGCGTGCATTTCTTCATCACCCCCGCCTCGGCATCCAGTTCCCGCGCGCCATAGGGGCAGGCCCAGGCGCACAGCCCGCAGCCGATGCAGGCGCTTTCGTTGACCAGAACGATCCCGTCCTCGATTCGCTTGTAGCTGGCCCCGGTGGGGCAGACGGTGACGCAGGGCGCATCCTCGCAATGCAGGCAGGACCGGGGAAAGTTGATGATCTGGGCCGCACCACCCTGTGGCTGCACCTCATAGGAATGCACCCGGTTCAGGAAGGTGCCGCTTGGGTCCGCCCCGTAAGCATCCTGATCCGACAGCGGCGCGCCATAGCCCTGATCGTTCCAGCCCTTGCAGGCGGTGACACAGGCCTGACAGCCGACGCAGGTGTCAAGGTCGATCACCAGCCCCAGCTTCTTTTCGGTATGCCCCGGCAGACAGGTCATGCCCCGCCCCTTTCCGTCTGCGGCACCGATGCCGGATCGGGCAGCACGCCAAAGGATGGCACCACCTCCACCCCCGGTGCGATCCGCTCCACCTTGACCCGCAGATCGAACCAGGCGGCCTGCCCCGTGACCGGGTCCGAGTTCGACCAGCGCATGCCGTCGCCCTTTTCCGGCAGCAGTTCCGAGATCAGGTGGTTCAGCAGAAACCCCTTCACCGCCTCGGGCGCATCGGGGGCAAGCCCCCAGGCACCCTTGCGCTTGCCGATGGCGTTCCAGGTCCAGACCGTGTGTTCGTTCAGCGCCGCCATATGCGCCACAGGCACCTCGATCATACCCGAGGGCGAGGTGACGCGCGCCCAGTCGCCATCGGCGAAGCCGTGCTGCTGCCAGACCTTGGTCGGCAGATACAGATAGTTGCGCCCGTGGATCTGCCGCAGCCAGGCGTTCTGCGACCCCCAGGAATGATACATCGCCATCGGGCGCTGCGTCAGCGCGTGCAACGGAAAGCCGCCCGCCGCGTCATCGCCAAAGGGCGCATACCAGACCGGCAGCGGGTCCATCGCCCGTTTGATCCGGGCGCGCAGGGCGTCGGGCGGCTGCACATGGCCATGCCCTTCAGCCGCCAGCTGAAACCGGCGCATCGGTTCGGCATAGACGGAAAACAGATAGGGTTGCGGCGATTCAAAAAACCCCATCTCCACCGCCCAGTCCTGATAGGCGGCGTTCCAGGGTTTGAAATAGCTGGCCTCGGGCGGCACATGCGCCTGAAAGAAGCCGCCATTGGCGATATAGGCCGCGATCTGGTCCGGGTTCGGCGCGCCGCGCCCCACGGCAGCGCCAGTGCCGCGAAATCCCATCAGCGGCCCGACGCCCGGCTTGCGCTGATGCATGGCGATATAGTCGGCATAGTCGCGGTACACCGCCTTGCCGTCAGCATCGGTGAACCCCGGCAAGCCCAGCCGCACGCCCAGATCGATCAGCACCGACTGAAAGCCGCGCACGTCGCGGTCAGGTTCCACCACCGGCCAGCGGATGGCATCGCCCGCCGCCCCCGGCTCGCTGATCGGGCGGTCGAGCAGGCTGATGCAGTCATGCCGTTCCAGATAGGTCGTGTCGGGCAGGATCAGGTCGGCATAGGCCACCATTTCAGAGGCATAGGCATCCGAATAGATGATGCGCGGGATGACATAGTCGCCATCCCCGTCCCTGTCGGTCAGCATCTGCATCACGGCGGCGGTGTTCATCGACGAATTCCACGCCATGTTCGCCATGTACAGGAACAGCGTGTCGATCCTGTAGGGATCGCCCGCATGGGCATTGGGAATGACCATCTGCATCATCCCATGCGCCGAGAACGGATTTTCCCAGGTAAAGGCGCGGTCGATGCGCGCCGCCGTGCCATCGGCCTTCAGCGCCAGTTGATCCGGCCCGCGGACATAGCCCAGATGCGGCCCCGCCAGCGGCTTGCCCGGCACGGCATCGAAATGGGGGGTTGGATGCGCCTCCATCGGTTTGGGATAGGGCGGCTTCATGCGGTAGCCGCCCGGCACATCCACCGTGCCCAGCAGGATTTGCAGCAGATGCAGCGCCCGCGCGGTCTGAAAGCCGTTGGAATGCGCCGAAATGCCCCGCATCGCGTGAAAGCTGACCGGGCGGCCCACCATCCTGGCATGGGCATTGCCGCGAAAATCCGTCCAGGGCTGATCCAGCACGATCGCACCGTCAAAGGCCACCCGCGCCAGGTCTGCCGCCAGTTCGCGGATGCGCCGTGCCGGAATGCCCACACGCTCCGCCACCGCCTCCGGCGCATGTCCGGGCGCAAGATAGCGTTCCGCCAGATGCTGGAACACGGTGCGGTGCCCCTGCCAGACCGCCCCCAGGTCAGGCTGAACGCCCCTGGCATCCCAGCTGGCGGGCATCCCCGTGCGCCGGTCGATCACGAAAGGCTGGCTTTCGGCATTGCGCACGAACAGCCCCCTTGCCGGTCCTTCGGTTTCGTCCAGCAGAAAGGCGGCATTCGTCCACTGTGCCAGATAATCCAGATCGACCTTGCCCGCTTCCAGCAGGCAATGGATCAGCGCCAGGATCAGCAGCCCGTCGGTGCCGGGCGTGATCCCGAGCCAGTCATCGGCAACCGCGTTGTAACCGGTGCGGATCGGGTTCACCCCGATCACCCGCGCGCCGCGTTCCTTGAGCTTGCCCAGCCCGATCTTGATCGGATTGCTGTCATGGTCTTCGGCCACGCCGAACATCACGAACAGCTTGGTGCGGTCCCAGTCCGGTTGCCCGAATTCCCAGAACGACCCGCCGATGGTGTAAATCCCCGCCGCTGCCATGTTCACCGAACAAAAGCCGCCGTGTGCTGCATAGTTCGGCGTGCCGAACATCTGCGCCCACCAGCCGGTCAGGCTTTGGCTTTGATCGCGGCCGGTAAAGAAGGCCAGCTTTTCGGGCGCCGTCTCGCGCAGCGGTTTCATCCAGGACACGGCGAGGTCCAGCGCCTCGTCCCAGGAAATCTCCTCAAAGGCGCCGGACCCGCGCGGCCCCACCCGCTTCAGGGGTGCCCGCAGCCGGGACGGGGCGGTGATCTGCCGGATGCCCGACGCGCCCTTGGCACAGAGCACGCCCTTGTTCACCGGATGATCGCGGTTGCCTTCGATATAGCTGACCTTGCCGGATGTCAGATGCACGTTGATCCCGCAGCGGCAGGCGCACATGTAACAGGTGGTCTTGCGCACCTCGTCGGACACGGGCGGCGAGGTGTTAAGGCCGGGCTGGCGGATCGTCATGGTTCCTCCGTTGGTGACGACCGGATCAGGCCCAGCGCCTCTGCCGCAATGTGACGTTCTTCGTCGGCGGGCACCACCCAGACTGCAACATCGGATGCATCCCCGTCCAGCCGGGCGGCAGCGCCCTGATTTGCGTCCCGGTCAAACCGCAGCCCTGCCCAGCCCAGCCCCGCCATGATCTCGGCCCGCACCAAGGCGTCATTCTCGCCGATGCCCCCGGTAAAGGCCACCGCATCAAGGCCCCCCATCGCCGCAATCATCGACCCCGCATGGCGCACCGCCCAATAGCAGAAATGCGCGATGGCAAAGCGCGCCGCATCGGTTCCCGCCGCATGCAGCGCCCGCATGTCCGAGGCCCCCCCCAGCCCCAGCAGCCCGCTTTCCCGGTTCAGAATGCGCGATGCGCCGCCGATCCCGTGAATCTCGGCCAGGCGCAGCACGGCATTTCCGTCAATCGTCCCGGCCCGCGTGCCCATCGTCAGGCCGTCCAGCGGCGAATAGCCCATGGTGGTTGCCACCGATACACCATCGCGCAGGGCGCACAGCGACGCGCCGTTGCCCAGGTGCAGCGCCAGCAGCCGGCGGGGCACCGGGCCGCCCGTCAGCGCGGGCCAGCGCGCCACAAGGCTGGCATAGGAAATGCCGTGAAAGCCATAGCGCCGCAGCCCCGGTGCCCCGGCCAGCGGCGGCAGGGCATAGCGAAGCGCCACTTCGGGATTTGTCGCATGAAAGGCAGTGTCGAAACTGGCATATTGCGGCAGGTCCGGGGCCAGGGCGGCCACGGCCCGGATGGCCGACAGGTTCGCGGGATTGTGCAGCGGGGCCAGCGGCACGCAGGCGGCGATCCGCGCCTCGACCTCTGGCGTCACCCGGCAGGTTGCGTGCAGGTCCGCCCCGCCATGCACAACCCGGTGCGCCGCCGCTGCCAGCGCGCCCGGACGCAGGCCCATCTCTGCCAGGCACAGCGACAGTGCCGCCGCGTGATCGGGCGCAGTGCAGGGCACCCCGCCGATCTGCGCGGCACCCCCGATCTCGGTCACCGCCACCGCACCGCGCCGGGTAAGATCCGCGCCGAACAGCGCCACCTTGATCGACGACGACCCTGCATTGACCACCAGCACATCCATCACAGCACCGTCTTCAGCAGCCCCAGCAGCGCAAGCCCCGCCAGCAGCATGATGGAAAACCGACGGAAATCCTGCGGATCGGTGTTCAGGAAATGCCGCCCCCCCAGCCAGGTGCCGAAGCCGATCAGCGGCAGCGCCGCCAGCGTGACCACGAGCGTGTCACGCGAGACCAGCCCATGTCCCCACATCAGCGGCAGCGTCCAGATATCCAGCGCCGCGAAATAGGCAATCAGCGTGGCGCGGAACACCGCCGCCGCTATCGGCTGCGCGGCAAAGAACACCGCCACCGGCAACCCGCCCATCCCGGCGGCATTCGCCATGCCCGAAATCACGCCTGCCGCCACATGCGCGGGCCGTCCGGCCGCGTGCGGCAGCGTCCAGCCCGCCAGCAGCGCCGCGCACATCGCCAGAACATAGACCGAAATCACCACCCGCGCCGCATCCGGCCCGATCCCGGTCAGCGCCCACAGGCCCAGGGGCACGCCCGGCAGCGCCCCCGCCATCAGCGCCAGCACCCGCCACCAGCTGACCGCGTGCCACACGCCGCGCGCCTGCTGAAAGGTCATCATGAATTCGCAGATCATCACCACGGCCACGAAATGCAGCGGATTGGTGACCAGCGCCGACGCGGCCACGATCAGCGCCGAAAAACCGAAACCGGAATAGCCCCGCACGAAGGCCGCCACCAGAAAGGCCACCGCCATGAACCCGGCCGCAGCCGGGCTCAGGTCAAAAGGCATCACGCCCCGACCTGGGGCCGCATATCGGCAGGGTCGATCCCCGCCACCGCCACCGGCTTTTTCATCGCATCGCGCCGGAACGGCTCGCCCAGCTCCTGGTTCAGCAGCACTTCGATGAAGGTGGTCTTCCCGGCCTTCTGCGCCTTCAGGGCCTGATGCAGGGCTTGCGTCACCTCGTCCATCGTGCGGACCTGCACGCCCTCCAGACCGCAGGCGGTGGCGATGGCGGCATAGCTGACCTTCTCGTTCAGCTCGGTGCCCACGAAATTGTCCTGGTACCACAGGGTCGTGTTGCGCTTTTCGGCACCCCACTGGAAGTTGCGGAAGATCACCATGGTGATCGCCGGCCAGTCCCCGCGCCCGATTGCCGTCATCTCGTTCATCGAAATGCCAAAGGCCCCGTCCCCGGCAAAGCCCACCACCGGCACGTCGGGCTTGCCGATCTTGGCCCCCACGATCGACGGCAGGCCATAACCGCAGGGCCCGAACAGACCCGGTGCCAGGTATTTGCGCCCCTCTTCAAAGGTTGGATAGGCATTGCCGATGGCGCAGTTGTTGCCGATGTCGGACGAGATGATCGCCTCGCGCGGCAGGGCCGCCTGAATGGCGCGCCAGGCCATGCGCGGGCTCATCCAGCCCGGCTTTGCGCCCCGCGCGCGCTGGTTCCAGGTTGTGCCAGGATCATCCTCTTCATGATCCATGCCGGACAGCGCCTGCGCCCAGGCCGATTTTGTCTGGGCGATCAGCGCTTTGCGATCCGATCTTCCTGCATCGCCTGCACTCGGGGCCAGCTGCGACAGAATGCCTTCGGCCACCTTCCCGGCATCGCCGACGATGCCCACCGTCACCGGCTTGGTCAGCCCGATCCGGTCCGGATTCAGGTCGACCTGGATGATCGCGGCCCCCTTGGGCCAATAGTCGATGCCATAGCCCGGCAGGGTCGAGAACGGGTTAAGCCGCGTGCCCAGTGCCAGCACCACATCGGCGCGCGCGATCAGCTCCATCGCGGCCCTCGATCCGTTGTAGCCCAGCGGTCCTGCGAACAGCGGGTGGCTGCCGGGGAAGGCGTCATTGTGCTGATAGCCGCAGCAGACCGGCGCATCCAGACGCTCGGCCAGCCGGACGGAGGCCGCAATGGCACCCGCCAGCACCACGCCCGCGCCGTTCAGGATCACCGGAAACTTTGCCCCCGACAGCAGCCTGGCCGCCGCCGCAATCGCGTCTTCACCGCCTGCGGGGCGCTCGAACTCCACCACTTTCGGCAGGTCGATGTCGATCACCTGGGTCCAGTAATCGCGCGGCACGTTGATCTGGGCCGGGGCAGAGGCGCGCCTCGCCTTCAGGATCACGCGGTTCAGCACCTCGGCAATGCGCGACGGGTCGCGCACCTCTTCCTGATACGCCACCATATCCTTGAACAGGGCCATCTGTTCCACTTCCTGGAACCCGCCCTGCCCGATGGTCCTGTTTGCCGCCTGCGGTGTCACCAGCAGAAGGGGCGTGTGGTTCCAGTAGGCGGTCTTCACCGGGGTCACGAAATTGGTGATGCCGGGGCCGTTCTGCGCCACCATCATCGCCATCTTGCCGGTGGCGCGGGCATAGCCATCGGCCATCATCCCGGCGTTGCATTCATGCGCGCAGTCCCAGAAATGGATGCCCGCGCGCGGAAACAGATCGGAAATCGGCATCATCGCCGATCCGATGATGCCAAAGGCATGCTCGATGCCATGCATCTGCAGGACTTTGACGAAAGCTTCCTCGGTGGTCATCTTCATGGCGCAACACTCCTGCTTCTGTCGGGCCATTGGGGCCGTTTGGCTGCAATCTACCCGCCCGCCCCGCCCTGCCCTTAGGGCCAGTATCTGTGTCCCGTTAAGTCCAGTTGCCGTGCCCGTCAACGCCTGCGAAAGGCGCTGTCCCCGCCTTGATGCATTATGCCCTCATCCCATTTTCTGTTCACAAATATCCCACGGGGGGTCCGGGGGGGGTGTGAACCCCCCCGGCGCCCTCAACCCGCGCTCCGCCCGATCTCTTCCGCAATCCTCCCGATCCCCTCGGCAATCCGGCTGCCGGGAATCGAGGAATAGGCCAGCCGGAAGTAGTTCTGCGGCCCGCCTGCGGGGTCAAAGAACACCCGCCCCGGTTCGATCAGAACTCCCTGCGCTTTCAACCGCTCGGCCAGTGCCGCCGTATCCACCCCCTCCGGCGCCCGCATCCAGAAGCTGGACCCGCCGAAACCGCCGGTTTGCGCCACCGTCAGGCCACAGCCAAGGATCGCCTCCTCCATCGCAATGCGGCGGCGGCGGAAGGTTTGCTTCATGCGGTTCACCAGCGCATCGTAATGGCCCAGCGACAGGAAATACGCCGCCGTGCGCTGCACATGGCCGGGCGGGTGGCGCAGCACCGCCACCCGCAGCGCCCGCGCTTCGGCGATGAAGGCCGCCGGACCCACCAGATAGCCCAGCCGCAGCCCCGGAAAGATCGATTTGGAGAATGAGCCTGCATGAATCACCCGCCCCTCGCGGTCCAGCGATTTGAGCGAGGGCGAAGCGGGGGCCAGAAAGGACATCTCGAAATCATAATCATCCTCGACCACCACGAAATTGCGCCGCGATGCCTGTTCCAGCAGGGCCAGGCGGCGGGCCAGCGGCATGGTGGCATTGGTCGGGCTGTGGTGGCTGGGTGCGGCAAAGACCACATCCACCGCATTGGGCAGCCGGTCGGGCGGCAGCCCTTCGGCATCGACATCCACCGGACACACCGCGCAGCCGGTCTGCTGCAGGATGGCGCGCAGGCCGGGATAGACCGGGTTTTCCACCACCGCGCGGCCAGCCCGCCCCAGCAGCACCGTGGCGGCCAGCCACAGCCCGTTCTGCGCCCCCATGGTGATCAGCACCTGATCGGCGCGTGCCGCGATGCCGCGCCGGGGCAGGATGTTGCGCAGGATGTATTCGATCAAGAGCGGGTCGTCGCGTTCCTGCCAGTCATCGGTCAGCGCCTCGAAATCCCGTTTTCCCAGGGCGCGCATCGCGCAAAGCCGCCAGTTCTGATGGTCAAACAGCGTGGCATCCGCCTGGCCGTAGATGAAGGGAAAGGGAAAGCTGCGCCAGTCAGCGGGTTTGGACAGGCTGACGGCCCCCGAAAACCGCGCGCCGGTCAGCGCCGCGTAATCGACCTTTTCGACAGCGCCCTGCGCAACGGCCGGAAAATCCGGCTGGCGCGGCGCATTGTCGGAAATGAAATAGCCCGACCGCCCGCGCGAGGTCAAATAGTCGGACGAGACAAGGTCGGAATAGGCCAGCGTCACCGTGATCCGGCTGATGTCCAGATGCACGGCCAGCCCCCGGCTGGAAGGCATCCTGTCGCCGGGGCGGAACCGGCCCGCCAGAATGCCTTCGGCCACCATCTGCCGCAACTGCTGCTGCAAGGTGCCGCGTGCCCCCGCCGTCAGAAAGAAGGCTTCGGCGGGGATCGGCATTCTGGCACCATCGGGCTGTTGCAGCTGAAGCTATACAAAGAAGATCAGACGGATAGCTAATATCAAAACTCATTTGGCTTGGCGATCACTGTACCTTTCCGCGCGGACTCCACAAAAAGACCAAAGCGGGTTCCAAGACCAGAAAGGATGATCGTGTCACCCGGGCGAAACGTGCTCCTGAACGATTCAGGGTAGCGGCAAAGTTTATTGAACAAATCAGCCAACTCCAGTTCGATGGGGTTACGGCATCTGCGTTCTTCGTTATCGTCAGCACGAACAACAACAAAAGGTATCTGGGTTTGGTGCCCCGATAATTTTGCGAAGATCATCGGGCCGGATTCGGTCACTACACTACGTCCCATAAGCAAACCAAGGACGAAAAATGCCAAAAGTGAAAAAGCGAAGAGCAGCGGTTTATTCGCGTAGTCTTCCCTTTGGAGCCATACCAGTGCCGTCCAAATGGCGGCTGAAATAAGACCGACAGACCAGCCCACGACGGATATCTGTTCCAGCCATTCAGGTGCCGGAAAGTATTGATAGTGAATCATTTCTGAAAAGGTAGGTAGCGCACATAAAAGAAACCAGATTAGCCAAGCCATAAAGAACCAGGTAGGAACCAACTGCGGCTTGGTTTCCTTTAACTTTTCAGATTCTGGTTCTCCAACAAGGGCCATTCCAAACCAACCACCATCTAAGCGCCACGTATCCCCAACTTTTCAACAATGCGGGCCCGGCAGCGAGGAGCAACAAACAACGTGAAGCCAAATCCACAGCGGTTCTAATGCTATGTCGAGCGAGCCTCATTGTTTTTCTGCACCAGTATCGCGATTTATTGGTCGCGCCTTCCTCATCCGAACACCCTTCCCAGCGCCCCGTCAATCGCATCCGTGATCCGGTCGATGTCATCCGGTGTGGCGATCAGCGCCGGGCTCAGGCACAGCGTGTTGTTCAGACCCGGCAGGCTGCGGTTGGTCATGCCGATGATGACACCCTGTGCCATGCAGTCGGCCACCACGGCGGCGACCTTCTTTTCGTCCGCCGCCTCTTTCGTGGCGCGGTCGGCCACCAGTTCCGCCCCGCAGAACAGGCCCTTGCCGCGCACCTGGCCGATCACCGCGTGTTTTTCCTGCAAGGCTGCAAGGTTGTCCATCAGCCGCGCGCCCATGCGCAGCGTGTTGTCCAGCAGCCCCTCGTCCTCGATGATCCGCATGTTTTCCAGCGCGGCAGCGGGACCCGAGGCGCAGCCGCCAAAGGTCGAGATGTCGCGGAAATAGCTGAGCGGATCGCTGGCATCATCCTTGAACATCCCGAACACGGCTTCGGTCGTGACCGTGCAGGCGATGGCGGCATAGCCCGAGGCAACGCCCTTGGCCATGGTCACGAAATCGGGTTTCACACCATAGTTCTGATAGCCGAACCATGCGCCGGTGCGGCCCACGCCGCAGACCACTTCGTCGATATGGATCAGGATGTTGTATTTCGTGCAAATCTCCTGCACGCGCTCCCAATAGCCTGCGGGGGGTACGATCACGCCGCCGCCTGCCGTCACCGGCTCGAGGCAGATGGCGCCGATGGTATCGGGGCCTTCGCGCAGGATCACCTCTTCGATCGCATCTGCCGCCCGCTCGCCATAGTTGGAAACGTCCCACTGCTTGCGGTATTCTAGGCAATGGGGCACCTCGACGAAGCCCGGCGTGAAGGGGCCGTACATCGCGTTGCGCTGCGGCTGGCCCCCGGCGGACAGGCAGGTGATCGTGGTGCCGTGATAGTCGCGTTCGCGGAACAGGATTTTCGATTTGCGCCCGCCGTGGTGACGGTGCGAAATCTGCCGCACCATCTTGAAGACCTTCTCATTGGCCTCTGAACCCGAGTTGGCATAGTAGACGCGGGCCATTCCCGGCATCTTGTCGATCAGGCGGCGGGCAAACATGGCACCCGGAACCGATCCGGCAGAGCCTGCGAAATAGCACATCTTCACCAGCTGGTCGCGCACCGCATCGGCGATGCTTTCGCGCCCGTAGCCCACGTTCACCGTCCAGACCCCGCCCGAGACGGCATCGAGATGTTCCTTGCCGCGCGCATCCCAGACCCGCATGCCCTTGCCTTCGACGATCACGCGCGGATCGATGGTTTCGAACGGCTTGTGCTGGATCAGGTGGTGCCACAGATGCGCCCGATCCGCCTCGATCACCGCGCTCATGTCGTTGCCAAGTGCCGGGTTGTCCATACCTGTGCCTTTCAAGGAAGAGGGGGCCGTCCCCGACAGCCCTGATGCGCAATCATCCCGGATTGCACGGTCTGGCCTTAGGGCCAGACCTGACGTTGTGATAAGGCCAGATCAGCAGCAGGGCAAGCGCAGGGTGGCCAGGATCTGCGCCTGATCGTCGGTCATCGCGGCGACGGGGCTGCGCCAGCGCAGCAGGCGCAGAAGCGCGGCCCTAACCTTCGCCACCTGCCACCCCCCGGTCGCCCGCGCGGCGCAGCGCCACGATCTGGGCCAGGATCGACAGGGCAATCTCATCGGGCGTGATCGCGTGAATGTCCAGCCCCGCCGGCGCATGTACGGCTGCAAGCGCCGCCGGGTCGATCCCACCCTGCGCCAGACGTGCCGACAAAGTGCCGAATTTCCGGCGGCTGCCAACGAAGGCGACATAGCCCGCCCCACCGGCCAGCGCCGCGCGCAGGGCCGCCTCGTCACTCTTGCCCTGGGTTGCCACCACGACAAAGCGTTGCGCAGCACCACCGGTATCGATCACCATGCCGTCCTGGACCACGTCCGCCTCTGCCCCGGACAGCCCCGGCGCGCAGAGCGTGCGGTGCAGGTCAAACCGGGCGGCGAGGTCAGCCAGCGCCAGCGCCACCGGTCCCGCGCCAAAGATCACCAGGCGCGGCTGCGGCAGTTCGGGTTCCACAAAGATGTCCATCGACCCTTTGCTGGGGCAGCCGTTGCGGGCAAAGCGGATGCCGTCACGTTCCTCGTCCGGGGCCACGCCTTCGGCCGCCAGCAGGTCTTCGGGCCGCAGTGACACGAATTGCGGCCTGCCCTGTGCCACGGCGGCAATGGCGGCCCTGGCCACGGCAGCGCGCGCGCAGCCGCCGCCGATCCAGCCCTTGACCAGCGTGCCATCGCCCAGAAGCAGTGCCTTGGTCCCGGGCTTGGCCGGGGTGGCATCCACCGTGCGCACGATGGTCGCCACGGCAAAGGGGCGGCCTTCGGCGCGCAACCGGCTGATTTCGCGTTCCAGGTGCTGTGTCCGGCGCGCATCGGTCATATCCGGGCAAGCTCTCTGTCCAGGGCCGCAAGGTCGGCGAGTGTAGCGGCGGCAGCGAAAAGATTTAGATGCGGCAGGGCGGCGGCCATGGCCTGGGCCACGGGCGCGTAGCCGGTCCAGCCCTTCAGCGGGTTCAGCCAGATCACCCGGCAGCCGCGCTTTTTCAGCCGCGCCAGTGCCCCGCCGATGACCTCGGGGGTGGCGCTGTCATAGCCATCGGACAGGATCATCACCACCGTGCGCCCGTTGACGAACCGCCGCGCCTGCCCGCGCGCGAAGTCGTCCAGCGCGCCGCCAATCCGCGACCCGCCGCCAAACCCGTCGGCCAGCAGCGTGATCCGGTTCAGCGCCCGCAACGGATCGTCATCGCGCAGCGCCTCGGTGATCCGCACCAGGCGCGTATGGAACAGATAGGCATCCGCAGCGTCGTCCGCCCGCATCAGCCCCGCCAGAAAGGCCAGAAAGGGCCGCGCATAGACCGCCATCGACCCCGAGACATCGCACAGCGCCACGATCTTCACCGGCCGGTCGGGCCGTGTGCGCCGCGCCAGCCGCAGCGGCTCGCCGCCAGTGGCCAGGCTGGCGCGCAGGGTCCGGCGCAGATCGATCATCGCCCCCTTGCGCGCGGCGCGGCGCCGGCGCGACCGCCGGTCGCGGATTGCTTCGCCCAGCTGCCGGGCCACGGCTTCTGCCTGATGGATATCCTCGGCCGAGACGACCTTTCGCAGGTCGGTCTTCATCAGGTTGCGCACGCGCGAGGCGACAAGCCGCCCCTCGCCGCCCGCCTCGGCCTCGCCCTCGCCACCTTCGGGCGCATGGGGGCTGCCACCGCTGCCGCTGTCCTGCCCTTCGGCGGTCTGTGAGGTGCGGGTGTGTCTGGGCGCACCGGCGCGGTCCGGCATCACCTTTTGCCGCACGCGCCCGCCGTTGCGCCAGAAACTGTCGAAAAGGTCGTCAAACCGCGCCACATCCCCGGCGCAGCCCGAGCAGACCGCCTTCAGCGCCCTGCGCACCGCATCGGGCTGCACCGCGCCCACTGCCTCCAGCGCGCGCAGCGCCGTTTCCGTCTCGGCCACGCCCAGGCGAAAGCCGTGGCTGCGCAGATGGTCCATGAACCCCGCCAGCCGTGCCGCAGGACCGGGATCGCGCGCGGCAAAGCGGGTGACGCGGCTCATGCCGCCTTCCCCGCCAGGCGCTGCGCCACTTCCGTTGGCACCTGGCCCCGGTCGGCTTGCGTTTTCAGCAAGGTGGCCAGCGTCGCCTGCAACCGCAGCGGATCGTCGGTCAGGTCATTCACGCCCAGACCGGCCAGGGCGGCGGCGAAATCCAGCATCTCGGCCACGCCGGGCGTCTTTTCCAGGTCTTCCTTGCGCAGCGCCTGCACGAAGCCCACGATCTGCCGCCCGAAGGCGTCCTCGATCTGCGGCAGGCGTGCGTGCAGGATCGCCAGTTCCGTTTCGCGGTCGGGGTAATCGACATGGGCATAGATGCAGCGCCGCCGCAACGCATCGCTCAGATCGCGGGTGCCATTGGCGGTCAGCACCACGATGGGCCGGGTGACGGCGCGGATCGTGCCCAGTTCCGGCACGGTGATCTGGAAATCTGACAGCACCTCCAACAGATAGGCTTCGAATTCCTCGTCCGCGCGGTCGATCTCGTCGATCAGCAGCACCGGGGCCACCGGCTGGCGGATGGCGCGCAGCAGGGGGCGTTCCAGCAGGAATTCCTCTGAAAAGATGCGCTGTTCCACCGACCGCCCGGTTTGCCCATCCTCGGCGGCGGCGCGGATTGCCAGAAGCTGCCGCTGGTAATTCCATTCGTAAATCGCCTGCGCCGCATCCAGCCCTTCGTAGCATTGCAGGCGGATCAGTTGCGTGTCGCGGGCCTGCGCCAAGGCGCGGGCGACCTCGGTCTTGCCCACCCCCGCCGCCCCTTCCAGCAGGATCGGGCGGCCCAGCACCACCGCGATATGCAGCGCCATGGCCAGATCGGCAGTGGCGACATAGCCCTGCCGTGCCAGATCGTCCCGAAGGGTTTGCCAATCACTCATGAGGATGCAGGGCGGCACCCCGGCCGCCCCGTCCATCCCTGAAGTCACCGCGGATCCAAGGCATCCCTGTCCGATTTCGTCCCCGGGCCGACAAGGTCACGCTCCGGTAGAGCATGACCCGGCCCGTTGCCCGAAGGCGCAAGCCGCAGGGCAAGGGGGGCAGGTCCCGGGATATGGCCGGGAAATCAGGCCGCGCCTGCCTGGGCGGGCGCGGAAACGCGCCTGCCACGGGCAGGCAGGCGCGGCCTGATTTGTCGACGGACAAATCAGGCAAGAGGCATGGCACGACCATCTGTGCTGACTCGACGATGCCCCGCTCCTCTCTCAGCCATGCAGCCCAAGCTGGTTGGCGATCTTCCAGATGCGCCAATGGTCATGCGGCATATGCGCCTGACGCAACCCAAAGGCCCGGAACGCATCATGCACCGCGTTGGAAAACGCCGGAACCCCGCCCACGTTCGGGCTTTCGCCCACCCCCTTGGCCCCGATCGGATGGTGGGGCGACGGGGTTTCGGTGTGGTCTGTGGTGTAATGCGGCGTCTCGACGGCCGTCGGCAGGAAGAAATCCATCAGCGTGGAATTCTTGCAGTTGCCGATCGCGTCATAGGCAATCTCCTGCCCCATGGCGATGGCCAGCGCCTCGGTCAACCCGCCATGGACCTGGCCTTCGATGATCATCGGGTTGATCCGCGTGCCGCAGTCGTCCAGCGCGTAGAACTGGCGCACCTCATGCGTGCCCGTATCCACGTCAATCTCCATGACGCAGACATAGGCCCCGAAGGGATAGGTCATGTTCGGCGGGTCGTAATAGCTGACCGCCTCCAGCCCCGGCTCGATACCCGGAATGGCGTTGTGATAGGCGGCATAGGCGATGTCCTTCATCGTCTTGAACCGCTCGGGCGCGCCCTTGACCACGAAGCGGTCGATGTCCCATTCGAGATCGCCGTCGTGTACCTCCAGCAGCCAGGCCGCAATCATCTGCGCCTTGGCGCGGATCTTGCGCCCCGCCATTGCCGTTGCCGCCCCGGCCACCGGGGTTGAGCGCGAGCCATAGGTGCCAAGGCCGTAAGGCGCCGTATCGGTATCGCCTTCCTCAATCGTGATGCTGTCGGCGGGCAGGCCGATCTCGGTCGCCAGAATCTGGGCAAAGGTCGTGGCATGGCCCTGACCCTGGCTGATCGTGCCCAGCCGGGCAATGGCGCTGCCCGTCGGGTGAATGCGGATTTCGCAGGAATCAAACATGCCCATTCCCAGGATGTCGCAGTTCTTCACCGGCCCGGCGCCGACAATCTCGGTGAAATGCGTCAGGCCGATGCCCAGCAGTTTCCGCGTCTCGCCGCGCTTGAAGGCCGCAACCCGCTCTGCCTGCTCGCGCCGCAGCCCGGCATAATCCACCGCCGCCAGTGCCTTGTCCCAGGCGGTGTGGTAATCGCCCGAATCATATTCCCAGCCCAGCGCCGAATTGTAGGGGAACTGGTCCTTGCGGATGAAGTTCTTCGCGCGCAGCTCGGCCGCATCCATCCCCAGTTCCATCGCCAGAACCTCGATCATCCGTTCGATGAAATAGGCGGCCTCGGTGACGCGGAACGAACAGCGGTACGCCACGCCGCCGGGGGCCTTGTTGGTGTAAACCCCGTCGACGCCCACATAAGCCACCGGAATGTCATAGCTGCCGGTGCAGATGTGAAAGAAGCCTGCCGGAAATTTGGTGGGGTCCGCGCAGGCATCAAAAGCGCCATGGTCGGCGGTCACATGGCAGTGCAGCCCGGTGATCCTGCCGTCCTTCGTGGCGCTGATCCGCCCCTTCATCCAGTAGTCGCGGGCAAAGGCGGTGGCCATCAGATTGTCCATCCGGTCTTCGATCCACTTCACCGGCTTTCCCGTGACGATCGAGGCGACGATGGAACAGACATAGCCCGGATAGACCCCCACCTTGTTGCCAAAGCCGCCGCCGATGTCGGGCGATACCACGCGGATGTTGTGCTCTTCGATCCCCGACAGCAAAGAGGCGACCGTGCGCACCACATGCGGTGCCTGGAAGGTTCCGAACACGGTCAGCTTGCCGTTGACCTTGTCCATGCTGGCAACACAGCCGCAGGTTTCCAGGGGGCAGGGGTGGACACGGTGGTAATAGATCATCTCTTCGGCCACCACTTCGGCCGCCTCAATGGCCTGGTTGGTTGCCGACTCGTCCCCGGTTTCCCACAGGAAGATATGGTTGTGGTGCCGCCGCGCGCCATGCGCGCCGCTGGTCTGGCCCGCCAGATCCTCGCGCAGCACCGGTGCCCCCGGCTCCAGCGCCTTGAACGGATCGGTGACCACGGGCAGTTCTTCGTAGTCCACTTCGACCAGTTCGATGGCATCGGCGCAGACATAGCGGTCGGTCGCCACGACAAAAGCCACTTCCTGGCCCTGGAACAGCACCTTGCCATCGGCCAGCACCATCTGCCTGTCGCCGGCCAGTGTCGGCATCCAATGCAGGTTCAAGGGCGCAAGGTCTGCCGCCGTCAGCACGGCAATCACGCCTGGCAGCGCCCTGGCCGCATCGGCGTTGATCGATTTCACCCGCGCATGGGCATAGGGCGAGCGGACGAAATCGCCGTGCAACATGCCCGGCATCTTGATGTCGTCAACGTAATTGCCCTTGCCTTGGGTAAAGCGCGCATCCTCGACCCGCTTGCGCGAGGTGCCAAGACCCTTGAGCTTTGCGGTCCGTTCTTGCGGTGTCGGGGTCAGGTCGTTCATTCCGCAGCCTCCTTCGCGCCGTTGATTGTGGCCGCAGCGGCCAGGATCGCCTTGACGATGTTCTGGTAGCCCGTGCAGCGGCACAGGTTGCCGGAGATGCCAAAGCGCACCTCTTCCTCGGTCGGGTCCGGATTTTCCTGCAGCAGGCGGTGGGCGCGGGTGATCATGCCCGGCGTGCAATAGCCGCACTGAAGCCCGTGGTGTTCGCGGAAGCTTTGCTGCAGCACGCTCAGGCTGTCGGGCGATCCCAGCCCTTCGATGGTGGTGATCGTGGCCCCGTTGGCCTGCGCGGCGAAGACGGTGCAGGATTTCACCGATTTGCCGTTCATCTCAATCGTGCAGGCCCCGCAATGCGAGGTTTCGCAGCCCGCATGCGGGCCGGTCAGATTCAGCCTTTCGCGCAACACATAGATCAGCAGTTCGCGCGGTTCTGCCAGCAGGTCATGCGCCTCGCCATTCACGGTAAGGGCAATCTGCATCTTCTTTCCCATGGTCATCCCCCCTTCAGGCCCGCGACAGGGCGCGCGTGATGGCGCGCCCGATGATGATGCCCGCAATGTGGCGCTTGAATTCGGCAGGGCCGCGATTGTCGCCCGTCGGGTTGATCGCGGCCACGGCAGCCGTCACGGCGGCCTTCACCGCCGCTGCATCGCCCGAGGTTCCGACAAGGGCCGCGCCCGCCGCATCCGAGAAGACCGGCGTGTCGGAAAGGTTCGTCATCGCGATGGCGGCCGATGTCACCTTGCCACCGGCCTTTGTCAGCTGGACGGCGCAGGCGGCGGTTGCATAATCGCCGATCTTGCGCTTCTGCTTTTCATAGGCGTAGCCGCCCTTGGGTGCGGCGAAGCTGATCTGCGTCAGGATTTCGCCATCCTCGCGCGCCGTGACATAGGCCGAGTGGTAAAAGTCACGCGCGGCCACCTCGCGGCTGCCGTCCGGCCCGACCAGGGTAAAGGTTGCGTCCAGGCACTGCATCAGCCCCGGCATATCGTTGCCCGGATCGCCGTTGGCAACATTGCCGCCCACGGTGCCCATATAGCGCACCTGCGGATCGGCAATCTGCACGGCCGCCTCGGCGATGATCGGCGCGGCCCCGGCAAGGTCTGCGCTGGCAATCATCTCGTGCTGGGTTGTCATCGCGCCGATCTTCACGCGGCCATCCGCCACACGGATGCCCCTGAGGTCGGCAATGTCCTGCAGATCAACCAGATGCCCGACCGCGGCCATGCGCAGTTTCATCATCGGGATCAGGCTGTGCCCCCCCGCCAGCACCCTTGCGTCATCCCCGTATTCGGCCAGAACGCCCAACGCACCCTTCAGGTCCGCCGGTCGATGATATTCGAACGCCGCTGCTATCATATGCTCCTCCCAAAGCGGTGCTGCCGAAGCGCGCACGTGACTTCAGTGTGCCACTGCCTGCGCCCCGTGGCACAGTCTGCACCCACCAAAGCATCGCTTTATCACACGAAGTGCGCTTTGTCTGCACCAACTGCGAAGCGCGTCAAAGGCCCGGCGCCTCGCGCACGGCCTTCAGGTGGGACCGGCTGACAGGCACCCGAAGCGGCGGCCCGACACCGCCGAAAAAGCACAGCCCCCTATCCTTCAGCCTTTCGAATCCGGTCACAAGGCGCGGATTGATCAGGCAGATGCGATGAACCTTCAGGAAAGCGGGGGCCAGCCGCTTTTCCGCATCCGAAATCGACCAGGGGCAGAACAGTTTTTCACTGCGGTGGTACAGGATGGTGTAATGCCCCAGGGCGCGCAGGGCGGCCACCTGCGCCCCGTCCGGAAAGAAGATTTGGTTCCCGCGCGCATAGGGGATGCGGGCATCGCCGGGCAAAGGCATCACGGGCCGGGATGGCACCTCCACCGTCCGGGCAGGCGGCACCCCTGCCGCCGTTTCGGGCGCAAAGGTGACACCCGTCAGCAGGAATGCCGCCGAAATCAGGAAAGCGCCGGGCGTGACCGGCAGCGCCAGGCTTTCGTTGCCCATCGCCGGTCCCGCCGCCGTCACATCCCGCAGCGCCAGGAACAAGGTTCCGGCCATCGCAAGAAAGTGCGCCGGGAACACCGCAAGACCGAAGCCCGCCGTCCCCGGCAGGATGCTGCGCCGCCCGCGTTCGCCGCAGGCCAGCCAGACCGCAGCCATGCTCAAAAGGATCGAAGCGGCAAAGGCCAGCACCAGGCCCAAAGGGGTATGGACCGGGCGGCACAGTTCCATCCCCGACATGCCGATGCAATGCATGACCCCAATCCCGATGCCGGTGATCACCCCCGCCCCGGTGATCGAGGCTGTGCTGCGCGGCACGAAATGCAGCACCAGAAGGGCGATGCCCGTGATCAGGATCGCCACAAGCGCCGATATCAGCGTGATCAGGGCATCATAGCAGAACAGAAACGGCAGTTGCAGGCCCAGCATCGCCACGAAGTGCATCGACCAGATGCCCCTGCCCAGCGCCATGGCAGACATCAAGACAACGGCCTTGCGCCGCCCCGCCGGAAGCTTCGGGGCACCGAGCGTCAGCGACAGGCCGGTGAACCCGGCCATCATCGCCACCGCAAGCGAGGCAAGCACCAGCCGGTACTCATGCCCCGCGTCGAACACCCCTGCCCCCCGTCATGCCACCCGGTCCGCCCATGTTTGGCGGCAGGCGATCATCCCAAGCGGGTTTGGGGCACAGGTTGTTCGACATCCCCATCCGAGTATCCCTGCCCCGGCACCGTTACCCGGCCGCGCGCAGGACAGCCTGCAGAACCGCCTCGGACAGGACCACCGGATTTGCCTTCATCGATGATGCCGCCACCGCCGCTGCCGCAACGCGGCCGTGATCCCCGGCATCCAGCCCAAGGGCCGACAGGCCGGGCAGGCCGTTGCGGCGCGACCAGCGGTGCAGCGCCTCGGTTCCCGGCCCGCCGCCGAAGGCCGCCGACAGCATTGCGTCCATTTCTGCCAGACGCTCTGCAATCGGTCCGGGGGGCACCGCCGCACGGTTCGCCGCGATCACGAAGGGCAGCAGCGTGCCGCAGATTGCGCCATGCGCGGCACCGGTCATGCCGCCGATCACCCCGGCCAGCCCATGCACCGCGCCGAGGCCCGCATTGGCCAGGGCAATCCCCCCCGACAGGCTGACCCAGGCCATGGCATCGCGCGCGGCGGCATCTTCGCCCTGCATCAGCGCGGGCAGCGCCGCCAGCGCCACCGGAATCGCGGCGCGGGCCAGCGCATCGGTGCCCGGATTTGCCCGGTTGCACAGATAGGGCTCGATCACCTGCGTCAGCGCATCCAGGCCGGAGGCCAGCGTAACGCCGCGAGGGCAGCCGTCGGTCAGCGCCGGATCGACAATCGCCAGCCGCGCCATCATCCGGTCATCGCGCAGCGACACCTTGCGGCGCTGCGCGGGCACGTTGATCACCGCATTCTTCGTGGCCTCGGCCCCGGTGCCCGATGTGGTCGGCACGGCGATGAAGGGCAGCGGGCCTTGCGTCAAGGGCAAGCCCTGCCCGACGCCCTCCAGATGGTCCGCCACCGCCCCCGTGGCCGGGATCAGGGCGGCAAGCGCCTTGGCCAGATCAAGAACCGCCCCGCCCCCCAGGCCGATCACCACATCGGGGGCAAAGACCCGCCCCCGGGCCAGGGCAGCCTCCAGCATCGGCAGGTCAGGCTCTGTCGCGCAGGTCAGGGCCTGCACCCCGGACCCGGCCCGGTCCAGATCTGCCCTGAGCCAGGCGGCGCGCCCGGCATCGCGGCCATGCACCAACAGAACGCGGGGACCGAACGCGGCGGCCAGCCCGGCGGTTTTCGCCGCCTCGCCCCGCCCGAACAGGATGCGTCCGGGCAGCAGCAGCTGAAACGGGGCGATCATGCGACGCCGATGGTGGCCGCGACCGCCCGCTTCCAGTGGTCATATTTCGCCGCGCGCAGGTCTTCGCCCATCTGCGGCTCAAACCGGTGCTCCAGCGCCCAGGTTGCGGCAAACCCGTCGCGCGGCGGGTAGAGGCCGGCCTTCATGCCCGCAAGCCAGGCCGCACCCAGCGCCGTGGTTTCCAGCACCTGTGGCCGGTCAACCGGTGCCCCGATGATGTCGGACAGGAATTGCATCGCCCAGTCCGACGCACTCATCCCGCCGTCAACCCGCAGCACGCCCTGTGCGGCCCCCTGCCAGTCGGCCCGCATCGCCTCCAGCAGGTCGCGGGTCTGAAAGCCCACGCTTTCCAGCGCGGCGCGGGCCAGCTCTGCCGGCCCCGAATTGCGCGTCAGCCCAAACACCGCGCCCCGGCAGTCCGGCTTCCAGTAGGGGGCGCCCAGGCCCACAAAGGCAGGCACCAGGATCACGTCCTGCGCTGCATCCGCCGCTTCGGCCAGTGGCTGTGTCTCTTTCGCTTCGCGGATGATCTTCAGCCCGTCGCGCAGCCATTGCACCACGGCACCGGCGACGAAGATCGACCCTTCCAGCGCATAGGTCGGCTTGCCGTCCAGCTGATAGGCGATGGTGCCCAGCAGGCGGTTGCGGCTTTCCACCAAGGTATCGCCGGTGTTCAGCAGCGCGAAACAGCCGGTGCCATAGGTGGATTTCATCATCCCCGGCGCGAAGCAGGCCTGCCCCACGGTCGCCGCCTGCTGATCGCCCGCAACGCCCAGGATCGGGATTTCGCGCCCGAAAAGGTCAGCACGGGTCACGCCGTAATGGGCCGCACAGTCGCGCACCTCGGGCAAAAGGGACAGCGGCACGCCCAGATGATGGCAGATCTCCGGGTCCCAGCGGCCGTCGCGGATGTTGTACAAAAGGGTGCGCGCCGCGTTGGTGGCATCGGTCGCATGCACCCGGCCCCCTGTCAGCTTCCAGATCAGAAAGCAGTCGACGGTGCCGAACATCAGTTCGCCCCGCCCGGCCCGCGCGCGGGCACCTTCGACGTGGTCAAGCAGCCATTTGACCTTGGTGCCCGAGAAATAGGGGTCAAGCAGCAGGCCGGTGCGACGGGTGATCATCGGCTCCAGCCCGGCGTCCTTCATCTGCTGGCAGATCGGGGCTGTGCGGCGGTCCTGCCAGACGATGGCGTTGTGGATGGGCTGGCCCGTCTCGCGGTCCCAGATCAGGGTCGTTTCGCGCTGGTTGGTGATGCCGATGGCGGCGATGCCGGCGGCATCCACCCCGGCCTTTTCGATCACCGCACGGGCGGTGCCCGCGACGGAAGACCACAGGTCTGCCGGGTCATGTTCCACCCAGCCGGGGGCGGGGAAAAGCTGGGGGAATTCCTTTTGGGCGGTGGCTGTCACCTGCATGCGGGCATCAAAAAGGATCGCGCGGGACGATGTCGTGCCCTGATCGATGGCAAGGATATGGGGCATGGCAGCTCCTTTCGGCAAAACAGGCGCCACACGGCGGGCGCGCCTTCTGTATCGTTTGCTTTCAGGGGGGTGTCATCAGGAATTGAGGGATCAGCCGGTAAAGCGGCAGCAGGCGACCCCGCCGGGGGCGCAACGGCCCGGCCTGTCTGCCCCGCGCCCTGCGCGTCGGGCCTGACGCCCGCCGTGCCGGCGATGGCCCCGGCGTCGGCGATGCGGGCGCGGCCTGCCGGGTCCTTGTCTCTGCAAGCCTGCGCCGCCGCAGTCACCTGCACCCGCGACAAGGGCTTGGGCCTGTCGCACCGCTGGCCGGACCGGTGATCGGGGCCCTGCGGCCCGCGCAACCGGTCTGCACGACCGCGCCCGTCCGGTGCCGGTTGCGGACATCCGGGCCGGTGCGGTTGCCGGCAGGGTGCCGGACAGGCATCCCCGCCCCTTGCCGGAGGGGAGCATCCTTCTGATCCGCCGGAAAGGCGGCTTGCGTTCCGGGCGGACAGGGAAACGCAGCGCGTTTCCCCGCCCGGTCGGGGGCCACGGCCCCGCAAGGACCTTACCTGCAAGGGCAATGAAGGCCAGCCCCCGCCCCGGCGGGCATGCTGCACGCGCACCGCAGGGCCGGGGCGATAATGGCCCCGGCCCCTGAAGCGGTGAAACTGCCTTCGTCAGTGCGGGCGGAATCAGGAAACGCGACCCGTGTTTCCCCCGCCCGCACGCGACGGTGCCCCGTTCACCGGCAGGTTCGGGAACAACGCAGGCCAGCGCCCGACCCGGCGGGGGCGAAGCGCCCGCCGGCGGCGGGTCGGGCGCTGGCCGGGGGCTGTGGCCCCCGGCCGGTCCTGATGCCAGCCAAGCGCTCTGGCAGGGGCGATGGCCCCTGCCAGAGAGATCGCGCTTCCCGAATTGCGCAGG
>JADCEL010000037.1 GCA_020250125.1 Rhodobacter sp. | reverse complement strand
CTGGCCTTTCGTGGTGCCTGGACCGACCGATCTACAGGGCACCGTCGCGCGCGGGCGGGGAAACGCGGGTCGCGTTTCCTGATCCGCCCGGAGTGGCGCAAGCACTTTCACCGCTTCACTGGCAGGGGCCATCGCCCCTGCCACAGCGCTGCGCTGGTATCAGGACCAGCCGGGGGCCAAAGCCCCCGGCCAGCGCCCGACCCGCCCCCGGCGGGCGCTTCGCACCCGCCGGGTCGGGCGCTGGCCTGCGGTGTTCCCGGACCTGCCGGTCCACAGGGCACCATCGCGCAGGGGCGGGGAAAACGCGGGTCGCGTTTCCTGTTCCCGGCCAAAGCGAAAATCCCTTTGCCCGGATCGCGACGAGTATCCCGGCCGGCAAGCGACCGGATTGCTGTTTCAGCGCCCTGCCGGGGCCAGACACAAGCGATCCCGTCGGTGTCACACCGATCAGCCCCCTGACGGACGTCGCGGCACCGCACAGGCGACAAGCCTTGCGCGGGGGGGCGTTTTCCGCTTTCTGGGCAGCAGGGAAGGAGCCTTTGATGAGCCTTGATGCCGCGCCGCCGCACCACACCCCTGCCGACCATGGCGGCGGTCTTGACGCCGCGCGCAGGCGCTTTGGCGGCGCGCGGGCCGACTGGATCGATCTGTCCACGGGCATCAATCCGGTGCCCTTCCCGCTGCCCGATCTGCCCGCCGGCTGCTGGACGGCGCTTCCCGATCAGGGGGCGCAGGACGATCTTCTGGCGGCCGCCCGGCGGTTCTGGCAGGTGCCGGACGGGGCGGCCATTGTGGCCGCGCCGGGGACATCGGCGCTGATTGCGCAGCTTCCCGGCACCATCGCGGCGGGGCGCGTCCGCATTCCCGGCCCGACCTATAACGAACATGGGCGCGCCTTTGCCGCCCATGGCTGGACCGAAAGCAGCGGGGCCGCAGAGGCGCTTGTGCTGGTCAATCCGAACAATCCGGACGGACGGGTGTGGCAGGGCACAGAGGCCGAGGGCAGCTTCGTGGTGATCGACGAAAGTTTTGCCGATATCGCACCCGGGGTCAGCCTGGTGGGCCTTGCGGCGCGTCCGGGAACGGTTGTGCTGAAGGGGCTGGGCAAGTTCTGGGGGCTGGCGGGGCTGCGCCTTGGCTTTGGCATCGGCGATCCGGCGCTGATCCGCCGCCTGTCTGTCAAGCTGGGGCCCTGGGCCGTTTCCGGGCCGGCGCTGGCCGTGGGCACCGCCGCCCTGCGCGATGAGGACTGGGCGGCCAAGGCGCGGGCGCGGCTGGCGCGGGATGCCGCACGGCTGGATGCGCTGCTGACGGCGGCGGGGGCAGAGATTGCGGGCGGGACCGACCTGTTCCGGCTGGTGCGCCTGCCCAACCCCGGCCTGTGGCACATGGCGCTGGCCCGCCGCCACATCTGGACACGCATGTTTCCCTATTCAAATGAATGGCTGCGCCTTGGCCTGCCGGGGTCCGAGGCGCAGTGGGCGCGGCTGGCCAGGGCGCTGGAGGATCTGTCATGAGTGCCGCCCTGCTGGTTCCGGCCCTGCTTCTGGACGCGGCCTTCGGCGAGCCGCACTGGCTGTGGTCCCGCCTGCCGCATCCCGCTGTTGTCATGGGCCGTGCCGTGGGATGGCTGGATGCCAAGCTCAACAGGGGCGAAAACCGCAAGGCGAAGGGTGTGCTTGCACTTCTGGTGCTGGTTTGCGGGGCGGGGCTGGCGGGGGCTGCAATCGCTTCCCTTCCCGACGGGGGCCTGCTGGAGGTGCTGGCCGCCGCGATCCTGCTGGCGCAGCGCAGCCTGGTGGACCATGTTCGGGCGGTGGGCGATGCGCTGCGCCTGTCGCTGTCGGACGGGCGGCGCATGGTGGCGCGCATCGTCGGGCGCGACACGTCGGGGCTGGACGGGGCAGGGGTTGCCCGCGCAGCCATTGAAAGTGCCGCCGAAAACCTCAGCGACGGGGTGGTGGCCCCGGCGCTGGCCTTTCTGGTCTTCGGACTGCCCGGGCTGATGATCTACAAGATCACCAATACCGCCGACAGCATGATCGGCCACCGCACCCCCCGGCATGAGCAGTTCGGCTGGGCGGCGGCGCGGTTTGACGATCTGCTCAACTGGATTCCGGCGCGTCTGACGGCGGCGCTGATCCTGCTGGCCCACGGCCGGTTTGATCCGGCCCCGGTCCTGCGCGACGGGCCGCTGCACCGCTCACCCAATGCGGGCTGGCCCGAGGCGGCGATGGCGGTGGTGCTGAATGTCGCGCTGTCGGGGCCGCGCAGCTACAACGGGGTGATGACCGCCTTTCCCTGGGTCTGGCCCGAGGGCCGCGCCGACCCCGGCCCGGATCAGATCGATGCCGCCTGTTCCGCGCTGTGGCGGGCCTGGGCGGGCCTGCTGGGGCTGGCCTGTCTGGTTGCCCTTGTCTGACATCCTGCCGCGAAGGAGATTTCCATGCGTCTTGCTGCCACCCTGCTGATCTGCGGTCTTGCCGGACCGGCGGTTGCGGCGCCCTGCGGCGGTGACTTCGGGCAATTCGTTGCCGCGATGAAGGCCAAGGCGGCCGAACAGGGGCATCCGCAAGACCGGATCGACGCCTTCTTCGCCACCGCGCGGCAAGACCCAAGGGTGCTGAAGGCCGACCGGTCGCAGTCGGTGTTCCAGAAACCCTTTCTGGAGTTTTCCCGGGCGCTGATCAGCAAGAACCGCCTGCAGACGGGGCTGGCCAAGGGCAGGGAATATGACGCGGTCTTTGACGCGGCAGAGCGGGAGCATGGCGTGCCGCGCGGCATCCTCTTGGCCTTCTGGGCCTTCGAGACCGATTTCGGGCAGGTGCAGGGCGATTTCAACACGGTGAACGCCCTGGTCACGCTGGGCCATGATTGCCGCAGGCCGGAGCTGTTCCAGCCGCAGATTCTGGCGGCCCTGACCCTGTATGAGCGGGGCATGATCAACCCCGCAAAGACCACCGGGGCCTGGGCGGGCGAGATTGGCATGGTGCAGATGCTGCCTGCCGATATCATTGCCGACGGGGTGGACGGCGATGGCGACGGCAGGATCACGCTGAAAACCTCGGCCCCCGATGCGCTGCTGTCGGCGGCGCGCAAGCTGTCGGCGCTGGGCTGGGCACCGGGCCAGCCCTGGCTGCAAGAGGTCACGCTGCCGGATGATTTCGACTGGGCGCTGACCGGGCTGGACAAGACGCGGAGCGTGGCCGACTGGGGCCGGCTGGGGGCCGTACCGCGTGACGGGTCGCTGCCTGCGGGCACGCTGCCCGCCTCGGTGCTGCTGCCCCAGGGGCGAGGCGGGCCGGCCTTTCTGGCCTATCCGAATTTTTCGGTCCTGTTCAACTGGAACAAGAGCATGGTCTATGTGACGACCGCCGCCTATTTCGCCACCCGGCTGCAAGGCGCACCCCCCTATGCAGCGGGCAATCCGGCCCCGGGGCTGTCGGGCAAAGAGATGCAGCAGCTGCAGGAAAAGCTGACGGCGCGCGGCCATGACGTTGGCAGGATCGACGGCATCCTCGGCCGGCAGACACGGGTGGCGGTGCAGAAGGAACAGCAGCGTCTGGGGCTGCCGGCCGATGCCTGGCCCACGCCCGACCTGCTGGCGGCGCTGTGATGACCCGCCCCGACGGGGGTCATCATCTGACGGCGGAAGACCTGGCCCGCGCGCTGCCGCATGTGCTGGCGGCCCCGCGCGACGCCGGGCGCATCACCTGCCTGTGCGTCCGCCCCGCCCCGAGCGAACGCAGGTTCCCGCAGACCCTGCGCCTGACCCGCGCCGAAGGCGTGCCCGGCGACCGCTGGCTGACACAGCCCTGGCTGCGCCAGGCAGACGGAACGCCCGATCCGCGCATTCAGGTGGCGGTCATCCCCGCGCGCGTGCTGGATCTGGTCTGGCACGACCCGGACCTGACGCATCCCGGCGATACCCTTGCCGCCGACCTTGATCTGTCGGCGGCGAACCTGCCGGCCGGGACCCTGCTGCGCGCCGGTACGGCGGTGCTGCGGGTGTCGGATGTGCCCAATGATGGCTGCGCCAAGTGGAAAGTGCGCTTCGGCGCGGCGGCGATGCAGTGGATCATCGATCCGGCGCATGCCGGGCTGCGCCTGCGCGGCATCCTGTGCGCGGTCGAGACGGACGGCGAGGTGGCTTTGGGCAATATGCTGACGGTGCTGCGGTGAGATTTTTCGGGTGATCAGCGGCCTTTACTTTTTGTAAGGGAATGGGGATCATTCTGACATCCGATAATCGTTCGTTCAGACCTCACCAACAAAAGACCCTGCGGAGTGGTAGCTCGGCAGGGTCCCCTTCTTTTCTGGGCTATGCCCCGGTCAGAAGGCGGATGATGGCGATCAGCAGCATTGCGGCTGCGATGGCCACCATCCACTTCCGATAATCGATTTCGTTCACATTCCTCACCTCCTTCCGTTGCGAAGGGTCGCAACGGGGTCAGCGGTAAGCGCGCATGGTTAACAAAGCCTATACCCTGCCATGGTTAACAAAGCAGATGCGCAGGCCTCACGCCACCAGCGCCTCGGCCTTTTTCAGATCGACGCTGACCAGCTGGCTGACACCCTGTTCCACCATCGTCACCCCGAACAGCCGGTCCATCCGCGCCATGGTGACGGCGTGGCGGGGGGTTGACCTTATGCTGTTCCGGCATGGTCTTGCGCCCTGTGGGCGGCAGGCGGCGGGGTTGCCCTGCCCCTGTGGCTGCCGCAGGGACGAAGGCATCCCGAAGCTTGACGGGCTGCCTGCGCCGGATCACCTTTCGGTTGACGGCTGCCCGACTCGTTCGGTTGCAGCCCTTTGCCGGGGGTGCGGGTCAATGGTTTGGACGGGGGACGGGGCGGATGCCTGCGGGGCGGGGGCGATGCGCCCCGTGCGCCCTGACAGGCCTGCACGCCCTGACAGGGCAGGAAGTCAGATCAGCCAGGCTTTGGGATGCGGCGGGCGCGGGGCGGCCCCGGCGGGCGCAAGCGCACCAGAATCAGCACGCAATCCGGGAAAGGCACCGACATGAAAGTCTATTTTATGGGAAATGGCCTGGACGGCAAAGGCCGCAATTTCGACTGGTCAGAGACCACGAAACTGCGCAAGCCCGACCCGACAGCGGTGCGGTGGTACGATACGGACAATGAGAATTTTCCGCTGGGCCCGGTGCCGCAGGAGGTGAAGGATGCCATCGCGGGGCTTTGGGCGGTGACTTATGCCAGCACCAAGGATCTGCCCAAATATTTCAACAGGCTTGACAGAAACCACTTCAGCGGGCTGCAGGCGGTGGACAGCAAACTGGGGGACCTGTTCCGGCACTACGCGGGGGAAGAGGTGGAACTGATCCGCATTCCGAAAATGTGGTCGCTGACAGACAAGGCCGAAATCACCACCCCGTATTTTCTTGCGAATGTCTATGGCGCAGAGCCGACGATTGATCTGGAGCGCAGCGGCGTCCTTAACGTGATCAACCCGAAGTATTCCCGTTCATACAGATACGTCACTCCGGGCGGTGTCCAGTTTGCCAGGATCCGGCGCGGGTTCCAGACCGCCCGGCATGTCTGGCGCGACAGCAATACCTCTGACTGGTTCTGTGATGACGCCTTCCGCACGGCGGCGGAACAGATATCGCCCGGGCAATACCGGTTCCACGAGATGGCCGAGGACTGAGCCCGGCGAAAAGAGGGTTTTGGGCCGGGCAGGATAAGGAAACGCACCGCGTTTCCCCCGCCCGCGCGGGACGCCCCACGCAGGACCGGTGCCACCCGCAATACGGAAGGCCTTAGGTCAGCGTGGCGCTGTGGCAGAGGCGATGGCCCCTGCCATTGCAGCGGTGACCCCTGACTACCGGTTGGGGGCGGGATCAGGAAACGCAACCCGCGTTTCCCCGCCCGCGCGGAACGTTTCCACCAAGACCCGTGACGCACGCACCAACAGAGGCCAGCGCCCGACCCGGTGGGCGCAAAGCGCCCGCCGAGGGCGGGGCGGGCGCTGGCCGGGGGCTTTGGCTCCCGGCTGGCGTGGGTTCAGCGTGGCGCTGTGGCAGGGGCGATGGCCCCTGCCAGTGAAGCGGTGAAAGTCCTTTCGCCCCTCCGGGCGGAACCCGGAAACGCGACCCGCGTTTCCCCCGCCCCGGCGGGACGCCCGCACCAAGACGTGGGCAACCCGCGCCACGGCGGGCAAGCACCGGCAGGACGGGGCTGGCACAGAACAGAGTCCGGCCCTCGGGGGTGCCTCTTTCGGAGATGTGCAGCCGAAGGACCCCTTCATGCCGCCGCCAGCCTCACGCCACCAGCGCCTCGGCCTTTTTCAGATCAACGCTGACCAGCTGGCTGACGCCCTGTTCCACCATCGTCACCCCGAACAGCCGGTCCATCCGCGCCATGGTGACGGCGTGGTGGGTGATGATCAGGAAGCGCGTTTCGGTGCGGCGCGTCATTTCATCCAGCAGATCGCAGAAGCGGGTGACATTGGCATCGTCCAGCGGGGCATCGACCTCGTCCAGCACGCAGATCGGCGCGGGGTTGGCCAGGAACACGCCAAAGATCAGCGCCAGCGCCGTCAGCGTCTGTTCGCCCCCCGACAGCAGCGACAGGGTCGCCAGTTTCTTGCCGGGCGGCTGGCACATGATTTCAAGGCCCGCTTCCAGCGGATCGTCGCTTTCCACCAGAACCAGCCGCGCCTCGCCGCCCCCGAACAGATGGGTGAACAGGGTGGCGAAATTGGCGTTCACCTGCTCGAAGGCGGTCAGCAGCCGTTCGCGCCCTTCGCGGTTCAACCCGGCAATGCCGGACCGCAGCCGCTTGATCGCCTCTTCCAGATCGTCCTTCTCGGCTTTCAGCGTGTCATGTTCGGCCTGCACGGCTTTTGCATCGTCTTCGGCCCGCAGGTTCACGGCCCCCAGCGCGTCGCGCTGGCGTTTCAGGCGGTTGACATCCGCCTCAAGGGCGGCGGCATCGGGCATGGGAGCCGGGTCTGCCTTGAGGCTGGCCAGCAGGTCGGCGGGCGAGGCTTCGGTTTCCTCGCGGATGCGCTCGGCGGCAGAATCGGCCGTGCCCCGCGCCGCATCAAGGCGGGCCTCGGCGCGGGCACGCGCCTCGCGGGCTTCGCTGCCGCTGCGTTCGGCGTCGCGCTCGGCGGTCTGCACCGCCCGCAGGGCGGCCTCGGCAAGGGCAAGGGCATCTGCGGCGGCGCGGCGGCGCGCCTCGGCCCGGTCAATCGCCCCGGCCAGCTCATCGCGCCGGATCGCGATTTCCGCAGGGGCCGCCATGGCTTCGGTCAGGGCCTCTTCGGCCTCGGCGCGGCGCGCGGACAGTTCGGTGCCGCGCGTTTCCGCCGTTTCCAGCCGGTGCTTCCAGCCGGAGACTTCCCGGACAATCTCCTGACGGCGCTTCACGCGGGCCTCGCCCTCGCGGCGCAGTTCATCCTGCACCGACCGGCGGGTCATCATCGCGATGCGGGCGGCTTCCACGGCGGTGCGCACCTGTTCGACATTGCTGCGGGCCGTGGCAAGATCGGGCAGGGCCGCCGCTGCCGCCTCTGCCTCGCGCACGGTCGCGCGGGCAAGGCCGGCCTCGTCATCAAAGCGGGCCACGGCCAGACGGGCCGCATCAAGCTTGCCTGCGGCAATCGACCGGTCCGCCTCGGCCCGGGCCAGGGCACGGCTGGCCCCGGTCACCCGCTGATCGGCGGCGCGGCGGGCGTCGCGCGCCATCTGGTCAGCCCGCGCCAGATCGGCCAGGCGCCGGTGCAGCGCCTCATGCGCCTGACGCGCCCCATCGGCGCGGGCCGCCACATCTTCAAGATCGCGCTTCAGCGCAACCAGCCGGTTCAGCTGCTGAAGGCGCAGGGCGGCGGCGGACGGGGCATCTTCCGACGCGGCGCGAAACCCGTCCCAGCGCCACAGATCGCCCTCAAGGCTGACCAGGCGCTGGCCGGGCCGCAGGCGGGGCTGAAGCGCCGCGCCGGCCCCGCGCCCGACAAGGCCGATCTGGCTGATGCGCCGCCGCAGCACCGCAGGCACATCGACGTACCGCGACAGCGCAATGGCCCCCTCGGGCAAGGGCTGCGGATCGTCAAAGTCGGGCAGAACGGCCCAGCCCGACCGTGCCGCAGGGTCCACTTCGGGGGCGCGCAGGTCATCGGCAAGGGCGGCACCCAGCGCCTTTTCATAGCCGGGCGTCACTTCCACCCGGTCAAGCAGCTGCGCCCCTGCCAGCGTTTCGCGGTCCACCATGCGGGCAAGGGCGGCAACTTCGGCGCGCAGGGCGTTGGCCTCGCCCTCGGCCTCGGACCGCGCCGCGCGCGCTTCGGCCTCGCGCCGCTGGGCTTCGCCGCGGGCGTCTTCGGCGGCGTCCAGTGCCGCTTCGGTTTCGGCGGCAAGTGCCATGGCATCAGCCTGCGCGGCTTCTGCCGCTTCGAAGGCCGTTTCAGCGGCGGCCAGCGCCCCGGTTGCCGAAATCACGGCCGCGCGTGACTGTTCGGCTTCGGTTTCCGCCTTTTGCACGGTCGTGCGGTTGTCGCCCAACAGCCGCTGGACGGACTGGTGCCGGGCGGCAAGACGCGCCACGTCTTCGGTGGTTTCGGCCAGCGCGGCTTCCCGCTGTGACAGAATCGCAGCCGCCTCTCTGGCCAGATCAGAGGCTTCGGCAAGCCGCCCGTCATGGCCGTCCTGCGCCTTGCCGATCTGGGTCTGCTCCCAGTCCAGCCGGGCGATGGTCTCGACGGCGTCGCGGTTCAGCCCGGCCTCACGTTCCATATCGCGGCCAAGCTGATCGATCCGCCCGCGCAGGGTCGCGATCCGCTGTGTGGCCTGGGCTTCCTGCTCAGCCAGCTGGTCGCGCTGCACGGTCAGACGCTGGAGCACGGCAGAGGCAATCGCCTCTTCCTCGCGCTTTGACGGCAGCGCATCTTCGGCAAGGCTGCGCGCCCCGGCGGCCGCGCGGGCAGCGGCCTCTGCCCGTGATGCCGTCAGGATGCGCGCGCGCAGGTCTGTCTCTGCCAGGACCCGCGCCTCTTCGGCCTCGCGCCAGCGGCGATACAGCAGCATCCCTTCGGCCCGCCGCAATTCCTCGGCGATCTCGCGATAGCGGGCGGCCTGACGGGCCTGGCGCGCCAGCGTGACAAGCTGCTGGGCAAGCGCCTCGATCACGTCATCGACACGGGTCAGGTTTGTCTCGGTCGCCTGCAACCGCAGCTCTGCCTCGTGCCGGCGCTGATACAGGCCGGAAATCCCCGCCGCCTCTTCCAGAATGCGGCGGCGGTTCTTCGGCCTGGCGTTGATCAGTTCGGAAATCTGGCCCTGCCGCACCAGCGCGGGTGATTGCGCGCCGGTAGAGGCATCGGCAAACAGCATCTGCACGTCCCGTGCCCGCACATCCCTGGTGTTGGCCTTGTAGGCCGATCCGGCATCGCGCGTGATCCGCCGCACGATCTCGATCTGGTCCTGATCGTTGAAGCCGGACGGGGCCAGACGATCGGCATTGTCGATGATGATCGACACTTCGGCGAAATTGCGCGCGCCCCGCGTGGCGGCACCGGCAAAGATCACGTCTTCCATGCCGTCGCCGCGCATCGCCGTGGGCCGGTTTTCGCCCATGACCCAGCGCAGCGCCTCCAGCAGGTTCGACTTGCCGCAGCCATTGGGGCCGACGACACCTGTCAGCCCCTCGTGGATCACCAGATCCGTGGGGTCGACAAAGCTTTTGAAACCGTTAAGCCGAAGCCGCGAAAAGCGCACTGCGCCGCCTGTTCCGTTGATTCCCCCGTGGGGGCGCATCGTCGCGCCCGGCAGACGGCAAGTCAACCAAGACGGCCCTGCATATGGCCCGGCGAATCGGCGAATCGTCAAGATATGGGTCGTTGACCCGGCTTGACCGGGCGGTGGGTCAGCCTGACCTGTTGCAGGTGCAAGCCGGGCGTGAAGGCGTGCCTCGCGGCACGACAGGCACCTTGCATCCTGCTTGCGGCACCACGGGGTGGCTTGCGCCCTCTGCGCCCGTGCGATGCCCGCAGACGGGGTATCACGACCCGCCTGAAGCCTGGGCGCAATTCCCGGTGCCGCCGTCCCGCAGTTTGTCCGGCATCCCTGCCCCCCGATCCGCCCGGCAGACCCCGACGCGCGAGGCGCGGCATTGAAGGCCGTCTTGCGCCGTGATCTGACAGGCGCAGGAAAGTTCGGGGAAGGGCAGGCGATGCGGGTGGTGGTGAACGGCTTTGGCCGGATCGGACGGTCGGTGCTGCGGGCCTGGCTGCAGGGCGGCTGGCCCGACATCGACATCGTCGGGATCAATGACATCGCGGCCCCCGAGATGTGCGCCTACCTGTTCGAATTCGACAGCGTCTTCGGGGTCTGGACGGGGTCAGTCGCGCTGGAGGAGGGCGCCTTGGTGCTGAACGGCCGGCGCATTGCGCTGACCCGTGAAGCCGATCTTTCGGTGCTGGACCTGTCGGGGGTGGATGTGGTGATGGAATGCACCGGGCGGGCCGACCGGGCCGGGGTTGCGGGCCGCGCCCTGTCCGGCGGGGCGCAGCGCGTGCTGGTTTCGGGCCCCTCGGCAGCGGCGGGGGTGACGGTGGTGCTGGGGGCAAACGAGGCGCAGCTTGGCACGCACCGGATCGTGTCGAACGCCTCCTGCACCACCAATGCGCTGGCCCCGCTGGCGCGGCTGCTGCACGAGACCTTTGGCATCGTCACCGGGTCGATGGTGACGATCCACTGCTACACCGGCAGTCAGCCTGCGGTGGATGCCCCGGCGGCGGATTTTTCGCGCAGCCGGGCGGCGGCGCTGTCGATGGTGCCCACCACCACCTCGGCGCAGCGCCTGCTGGACAGCGTGCTGCCCCAGATCGCGGGGCGTATCGAGGGGTCTGCGGTGCGCGTGCCGGTGGCGTCGGTTTCGGCGATCGACCTTTGCGTCATGACCGACCGGCGGGCGACGGTGGATGCCGTGACCGGCATTCTTGCGCAGGCGGGCGGTGTGATCGGCGTCACAGCCCGGCCGCTGGTCTCAAGCGACCTGCGGGCGCGGCCCGAAAGCATCGTCATGGCCCTGCCGGAAACGCGGGTCACACCGCAGGGGATGCTGCGGGTCTTCGGCTGGTATGACAATGAATGGGGGTTTTCCAACCGCATGCTGGATGTGGCGCGGCTGATGGGGTGAACCGGCGGGGGTTACTGCACCGTCCAGGGCTGCGGATAGCGGTATTCCTGCAGGTTTGGCCCCTCGCCGATGCGGTCCAGCACGGCAAAAAGGCCGGGGGCACGCAACGGGGTCAGCACGCCATGCCAGGTGCCCCGGTGCAGGTTGATCCCCTGCGCGCCATTGGTCAGAAAGGCGCGGGGCGTGCCGGGGGTGCCGAGTTCGTCCGGGGCGACGATCACAAGGAACGGGGCCTGCGTCATCGGCACAAAGGCCTGCGATCCCAGCGGGTGGCGTTCGACCAGATCAAAGGCGTAGGGCAGCGACCGGGCCACGGCATCAAACACCGAAAGCCCGGCGCGGCCTTCGGCAATGTCGATCCGGGCGCGGTCATGATAACGCGCGCAAAGGCCCGCGTTGATCATCCGGTCCGGTGTGCCGCCGGCGTCCAAGATGTCGCCGAAAGGGGCGAAAGCGGCGGCGGTCAACGGTTCGGGGGGAATATGCCTCATGGCGAGGGCACCGCCCGTGCCGGCGGGGCGGGGGTTTTCCACCCCCGCACCCCCGGAGGATATTTGGAAACAGAAAATGGGCAGGGTCCGGGCAGACAGGGGATGGTCATGGCAGCGGGGCAAAGGCGCCGGGGCCGCGCAGCCTGGCGTGGCGGTTCACATCCTTGTAAAGCAGATAGCGGAACGGGCCGGGACCGGCGGCATAGCAGGCCTGCGGGCAATAGGCGCGCAGCCACAGGAAATCGCCCGCCTCCACCTCGACCCAGTCGCGGTTCAGCCGGTACACGGCCTTGCCCTGCAGCACATAAAGCCCGTGCTCCATCACATGGGTTTCCTCGAAGGGAATGACCCCGCCCGGCAGGAAAGTGACGATGTTGACATGCATGTCATGCGCGGGATCGCCCGGATCGACAAAGCGCGTGGTGGCCCAGCGGCCATCGGTATCGGGCATGGCGGCGGGGGTGATTGTGCGTTCGTTGGTGACAAAGGGCGCGGGCCTGTCCACGCCCGCAGCCGGTTCCCAGATCTTGCGGATCCAGTGAAAGCGGGCGGGCGCATCGCCTTCGGCATGCAGCCGCCACGGTGTTCCGGCGGGAATATAGGCGTAACCGCCGGCATCCAGTTCATGCGTCTCTGCCCCGAGTGTCAGGGCGATCAGGCCATCGGTGACGAAGATCACCGATTGCGCGCCGGGGTCATTTTCCGGCGCGTCAGAGCCGCCGCCGGGTGCCACCTCCATCACGTACTGGCTGAAGGTTTCGCTGAAACCCGTCATCGGGCGGGCGATCAGCCACAGGCGCGTCTTGCTCCACCCCGGCAGGCAACTGGTGACGATGTCGGAAAACACGCCTTTGGGGATCACCGCATAGGCTTCGGTGAAGACCGCGCGCCCGGTGTGAAGGGCGCTCTGCGGCGGCAGGCCGCCTGTGGGCGAGTAATAGGGGGTCATGGCAGCATGTCCTTCAGCCGCAGGGCGGCAATGCGTTCGACCTGGGCACAGGCGGTGGCGAATTCGGTGTCGCGGTCATTGGCCAGCCGGGCTTCAAAGGCGGCAAGGATCGATGCCTTTGTATTGTCCCGCACGGCGATGATGAAGGGAAAGCCGTACCTTGCCACATAGGCCGCGTTCAGCCGCTGAAAGGTGTCGCGTTCGGCGCCCGTCAGCGCATCCAGGCCCGCGCCGGCCTGTTCGCGGCCGCTGTCCGCCGTCAGCCGTTTTGCCTGGGCCAGCTTGCCCGCAAGATCGGGATGGGCGGTCAGCACGCCAAGCCGGTCCCCGGCCGGGGCACTGCGGAAGACGCGGCACAGCGCATTGTGCAGGCCCGTGGCGCTGTCATGCGCGGGGCCGAGTTCCAGCGCAAAGGCGCGTTCGGCCACCCAGGGCGAATGTTCAAAGACCCCGCCAAAGCGTGCCACGAACGTGGCCCGGTCCATCAGGCTGGGCCTTTCCCGGCGGCCGGGCGGATGGGTGGCGGCCCAGTGGCGGGCAATGTCGATACGGCGCGGGAACCACACGGCATCATGGCCCTGGGCATAGTCGAGGAAGCGTTGCAGGCCCGCGATCCTGCCGGGGCGGCCGATCAGGCGGCAGTGCAGGCCGATGGAAAACATCTTTGCCGCCCCTGCCGCCCCTTCGGCATAAAGCACATCAAAGCTGTCCTTCAGGTAGCGGAAGAACTGTTCCCCGTCGATATAGCCGGGGGCGGTGGCAAAGCGCATGTCGTTGGCTTCCAGCGTATAGGGGATGATCAGCTGGTCGCGCGCGCCCGCCTCCAGCCAATAGGGCAGGTCATCATCATAAGTGTCGGAGATCCAGTCGAACCCCTGTTCGGCGGTCAGCCGCACCGTGTTGACCGAACAGCGCCCCGTGTACCAGCCGGTCGGGCGGCTGCCGGTGACTTCGGTATGCAGGCGGATCGCCCCGGCGATCACGGCGCGTTCCTGTTCTTCGGCCATGTCGCGGTGATCGACCCATTTCAGGCCGTGGCTGGCAATCTCCCACCCCGCCGATTGCATGGCCGCCACCTGTTCGGGGCTGCGGGCCAGTGCCGTGGCCACGCCATAGACCGTCACCGGCAGGCCGCGCCCGGTGAACAGGCGGTGCAGCCGCCAGAACCCGGCCCGCGCGCCGTAATCATAAAGCGATTCCATGTTCCAGTGGCGCTGCCCCGGCCAGGGCACCGCCCCGGCGATGTCGCTGAGAAAGGCCTCGGACGCGGCATCGCCATGCAGGAGGCTGTTTTCGCCGCCTTCTTCGTAATTCAGCACCAGGCTTATGGCGATCCTGGCCCCGCCGGGCCATTGTGCATCCGGGGGGGTGGCGCCGTAGCCAAGAAGGTTGCGGGGATAGCGGGTCATCAAGCCTCCGGTCTTCTGCATGTCCGTTCTAGGCGGTGCGCGCGCCGGAGTTTATCAAAATCTTGGCGAAAGACCTTTCCTTGTGCCGGGGCGTCGCCTTTGGGCGCGAAACGCGGCACAGTGACGGGGGCGGCAGAAGGGGAATGTCATGGCTGAGGGGCGTCTGACAACGCATGTGCTGGATACGGCACGGGGCACACCGGCGGCGGGGGTGAAGATCATGCTGTACCGCGTCAGCGGCAACAGCCACCGCAAGATCACCGAGGCTGTGACCAATGCCGACGGGCGCACCGATGCCGCGCTGCTGTCGGGCAAGGCGCTGACCGCAGGGCAGTATGAGCTGGTCTTCTGCGCGGGCGATTACCAGCGGGCGCAGGGGGCAGCGGGCATCCTGTTTCTGGATGAGATACCGGTGCGCTTCGGGGTGGCGGACGCGGGCGCGCATTACCATGTGCCGCTGCTGCTGTCGCCCTTCGGCTATTCGACCTACCGGGGAAGCTGACCGGGGGCCTGGCGCGCGGCACCGGGGCGGGCCGGCAGACGGCGTATCGGCAATGTGACCGTCATCCGCCTTGATCGGGCGCGTGGCCGGAATAAACTCTGCCCATGCGCGTTCCGTTGTTTCTTGTCCTTGCCTCGCTCGTCGGTGTCGGGGCTGCCCTTTCTGTGCCCGGCTGGACCGATCTTGCGCTGCTGGCGGGGCTTTGTGCCATTGCGGGTGCGATCCTGTTCGGTGCGGCACTTCTGCGGCTGGAACCGCGCGCCGCCGCTGCCCCGAGGTGGGTCATCATTGACGGGTCCAACGTGATGTACTGGAAGGGCGATACCCCGCAGATCGAAACGGTGCGCCAGGTTCTTGAACATCTTGCCGACCTTGGGTTCAGCCCCGGCGTTGCCTTTGATGCCAATGCAGGCCATCTGCTTGCGGGGCGCTATCTGGATCATGCGGCCTTCGGCAAGATGCTGGGCCTGGCGGAGGACCGCGTCATGGTGGTGGACAAGGGCACGCCTGCGGATGCAACCATTCTGGCGACGGCGCGCGACCTGGGGGCGCGGGTTGTTTCCAACGACCGCTTCCGGGACTGGCTGGATCAGCACCCCGAGGCGGGCCGTCCCGGTGCGCTGATCCGGGGCGGCTTTGTGGACGGTGCCCTGTGGCTGGCGCTGGATGATGCCGCGCTGCGTCCGGTCAAGGCGCAGGCAGGGTCAGGCCCCTGACCTGATCGGCAAGGACGCTTTTGATCCGGGTCACCATGAAATCGGCAAAGAGGCTGACCTTGGGGTCGCGCAGGCGGCGGTGCTGGCTGAGGACGGACAGTTGTACGGGCAGGGGCGGGGTGGCGGCGGCAACAGGAACCAGCGCGCCGCTGCGCAGATGATCGGCAACCTCGAACACAGGTTTCAGCACAATGCCGTGCCCGTCCAGCGCCCATTGCGTCAGCACATCGCCATCGTCCGATTCGAAGGGACCGGTGATTTCAAAGCGGCGCGGACCCTGCGGGGTTTGCAGCGTCCACTGAAACTCTTTCGCGCCGGGAAAGCGCAGGTTCAGACAGTCGTGCCGTCCGGCCAGCAGCGCGTCGCCGTCCTGCGGCAGGCCGCGCCGCGCAACATAGGCGGGGGCGGCGCACAGCAGGCGCGGGCAGTCCGCCACAAGGCGGACCTTCAGGGTGCTGTCTTCCAGCTGGCCCAGATGAAAGGACAGATCGAGCCCCTCGGCGGTGACATCGATCACCCGGTCGGACAGGCGCAGCCGCACGTCAACCTGCGGGTAGGCGGCCTTGAAGCCGGGCACATGGGGCGCGATGACACGCCGCCCGATGCCCAGGGGGGCGGCGACAAACAGCGTGCCGCGCGGATTCTGGGCGATGTCGCCCACGGCGGCCTCGGCCTCGGCGATGGTTTCCAGCACCCTGAGGGCCCCGTCATAGAACAGCCGCCCGTTTTCGGTGGGTTGCAGGCTGCGGGTGGTGCGGTTGAACAGGCGCACCCCAAGATGCTTTTCCAGCTCCGAGATTCGCGAAGAGGCGACCGCAGGCGAGGTGCGCTGATCGCGCGCCGCCGCACTCATGCTGCCCAGTTCATAGACACGGACGAACATCTTGAGCGTGGCGACATAGGACATGGCTTGTGCGGGACATTCTTTTGAAGGGTTTGAAAGTGATCCGGCATTAACAGGATTAGCGGAACAGTCGGCCCCGGTATAGCCTTTGGCATGGCAGCGGAGGCAGGCAATGTACGACTGGGCGGTTCTTGAAGCGTGGATCGAATTCGCGGTGCGCTGGACGCATGTGATCACCGCCGTCGCCTGGATCGGATCGTCGTTCTACTTCATCGCGCTGGACCTTGGCCTGCGCAAATCGCCCGACCTGCCGCCCGGGGCCTACGGCGAGGAATGGCAGGTTCATGGCGGCGGTTTCTATCATGTGCAGAAATACCTCGTCGCCCCGGACCGGCTGCCGGACCATCTGATCTGGTTCAAATGGGAAAGCTATGCCACCTGGCTGTCGGGCTTTGCTCTGCTGGTTCTGGTCTATTACGTGGGGGCGGACCTGTATCTGGTTGACCCCACGGTGGCGGATCTTGCGGTCTGGCAGGCGGTGCTGATTTCGCTGGCGTCGCTGGGCTTCGGCTGGCTGGCCTATGACACGATCTGCAAGAGCCGCCTGGGGGACGACAACACGCGGCTGATGCTGCTGCTGTATGTCCTTCTTGTGGCGATGGCCTGGGGATACACGCAGGTGTTCTCGGGCCGGGCGGCGCTGCTGCATCTGGGGGCCTTCACCGCCACGATCATGTCGGCCAATGTGTTCATGGTCATCATGCCGAACCAGAGGATCGTGGTGGCCGACCTCAAGGCAGGCCGTGTGCCGGACCGGAAGTATGGCCGCATCGCCAAGCAGCGCAGCACGCACAACAACTATTTGACGCTGCCGGTGCTGTTCCTGATGCTGTCGAACCACTATCCGCTGGCCTTTGCCACGCAGTACAACTGGATCATCGCCAGCCTTGTCTTCCTGATGGGGGTGACGATCCGGCATTACTTCAACACCCGCCACGCCGGGAAGGGCAACCCGACCTGGACATGGGCGGTAACGGCGGTGCTGTTCCTGATCATCGCCTGGCTGTCCACCGCGCCGATGCGCACTGCCGAACCCGAAGCGCAACTGCAGGGCGCGGCACTGACCTATGCCTCGGCACCTGGGTTTGACGAGGTGACGGGCATCGTGCAGGGCCGCTGTTCGATGTGCCATGCGGCGGAACCGGCCTGGCCGGGCATGCTGTGGCCCCCGAAAGGCGTGGTGCTGGAAACCCCCGCCCAGATCGCCCATGAGGCGCGGCGGATTTACCTGCAGGCAGGGGTGACCCACGCCATGCCCCCCGCCAACCTGAGCTATATCGAGCCGCAGGAGCGCGAGGCGATCGTGCGCTGGTTTCAGGGGGCGGGGATGGGCGTGGGGGTGGAGGGGTAGGTCGACCCACGGATCAAGTGAAGGAACTACAGCACCGGGGCGACCCTTTTCTTCACCTTGCCATCGGTGCGATTTTTTCCTACCTTGGTGGCAGGAGGGTCCGACATGGCCGGGAAGATCAGCATTTCAGTCACCGATGAGCATGCCGCCCTGCTGCAGGAGGCCGTGGGGAGTGGTGACTACGCCTCGACAAGCGAGGTGATCCGCGAGGCGCTGCGTGAATGGCGGACCCGGCGCGCGCTGGGGCAGTTGTGGGATGAAGGGGTGAAGAGCGGCCCCTGCGAGCCCGGCACCACGATGGCCGATATCAGGCGCGAGGCGCGGAGCCGCCGGACGGCCGTTTGAGCCGCATCTTGCAGCTGTATTTCACGCAGGCCCCCCGCGAGGACCTGATCACGATCTGGGCGCATATTGCCGAAGACAACCCGCAAGCCGCTGACCGCGTGCTTGACCGGCTGGAAGAGGCCGCCAGCCGTCTGGCAGACAATCCACAGATCGGCCCGGCGCGGGACGATATCCGGCCAAAGGCAAAGGAAACTGATTGATCAACACAACGCTGCCTCCAACGCATTAACAGGCTGCTGAAGAAGTGTTTTTCGACCCACAGCTAAGGGAAAAAATTCTGCGAGGACGCCGCTGTTCCCGGAAACGGAAGCCTTTCGGCCTTTCCGTGGGCAGATTTCCCGGTTTTCGGCGGATCAACGAGGGCCGCCCGGAGTTTTTCAGCACCCTGCCAGGGTTTCACTACCCCAGCAACACCGCCAGCGGCGGTATCCCATCCGTCGCCGTCGCCCCGCGCAGGGCGGCGGCGGCGGCGCGGTGGGCCAGGTGCAGGCAGCGCTCCACGCTCCAGCCTTCGTGGATGCCGTAAAGGCAGCCGGCGCAAAAGGCATCGCCCGCGCCGACCGGGCTGATGATCTCTGCCGGGTCCATGCGGGTGCTGTCGGCCCAGAGCGGGCTGTCACCCAGCCACAGCGACGTGCGTTCGGTGTGGATGACGACCGTGCCCGCGCCGCGCGCCCGAAGCTGGCGGGCCGCAGCCAGCATCCCGTCACGGTCCTGCGGGCCGGTCACGGGGCACCCGGTGGCGCGCTGCGCCTCGACCTCGTTCAGGAAAAGGTAATCGATATGGGGCAGGGCGGCTTCCACCGTCTGGCGGAATTCCGGCGTGTCGGCAGAAACCAGATCAACGCAGGTCACCATCCCGGCGGCGCGGGCGCGGCGCAGCACATGCGAGGCCGGGGTTGTGGCATCGGCCCCGACCCGGTCCATTTCGCTCATCAGGTTCAGATAGCCAAGGTAGAACAGCTTGATCCCCTGCGTGGCAAGGACTTCAACCGGTACATGCACTTCGGCCAGCAAGTCATTGGTTCCGGGGTAATAAAAGAAAGTCCGGCTGTCACCCGGCACAGTCATCACATGGGTATGGGCGGTCAGCGCGGCATCGGTCACGGCCATATGACCGGTCGGCAGACCCGCCCCGGCAAGGGCCGCAAGAACGGTCTGGCCGTGCAGGTCGCGGCCCACCAGACCCACGGGGACAATTGGCAGGCCGGTGGCAAAGGCGGCCAGACCCAGCGCCACATTCGCGGCCCCGCCGCCCACGCCGGTGGTTTCCGCCCGGATATGCACCAGATCGCTTTTGCGCGGCCAGGCATCGATGCTGTGGACGATGTCCACAATCCAGTTGCCGGCGCAGGCGATGCCCCGCCGCGCGGTCATCCTGCCTGCCGCCCGGTCACAGCGCGACCTCGTTCCACAGCGGCAGAAGGGCAGCTTCGTCTTCCTCGACGGTCGAAAACCGGCCCAGGGGTTCCAGAAAGAAATTGTCGTTGCGGTCGTCATTGCACTGGCTGACTTCGGCGGCAAAGACGGTGCCGCTGCCCGCCTTGCCCCAGAAGCGGTGCTGAAGGCCGCGCGGTATGGTGATGGAGGCGCCGGGCGTGACCGCAACCGGCCCGCCGAACGGGTCCACCGCGCGGCCATCGATGCGCGGCTCCCAGGGGCCAGGCGGCAGCGAGCCGTCGCGGGTAAACTCCACCATCAGCGTGCCGCCGCCACGCACGATGATGTCTTCCAGCTTGACCTTGTGGCAGTGAAACGGGGTTTCCTGATCTTCACCGACGATCAGCAGCTTTTCGGCATAGGGCCGCTCAGTAGGGTCCCCCTGGATGCCGTTGCGGATGCACAGCAGCGTCAGGCCGCGCCGCGCGAAATCGCCCGATCCGAAATCGGTCACGTCCCAGCCGATCTGCCGGCCGGTCAGAAACCGCGACTGATCCGGGTGGGCGCGGTGGCCGTCCAGCGTCCAGTCCGCCCAGCCCGGCAGGGCATAGCGGTATTCGGCACAAAGCGCGCGGGCCTGCCGCAGGGCGGCGTTGATCTGCGACCGTTTCATGGTGTTCCCGTGTAGATGACATCCAGGGTCCGGTTTTCCGTGCCCGCCGTCAACGCGGCGGTGAGCACCGCGTGATGATCCGCCGCTTCCTGCGGCGTGGCGCAGGGGAAGCCATGGGCTTCGCCACCCGCCAGTTCGTCCACGAAGGCCGCCCACATCTGCTGGATGGCATCGGTGAAGCCGAATTCGAAAATGCCCCCCGTGATGCCGGGGAACAGCGGGGTATAGCCCAGATCCTCGGTCTGCCAGGTCTGGCTGCCGCCGGGGGTATAGGTCATGAACTGCCACTGGCGGGGCGATTTGGTGGAAAAGCTGGCGCTGCCGGTCATGCCAAGGATGCGCAGGCTCCAGGTGTTTGCCTCACCCGGTGCGATGCGCCAGGTCTTCAGCACCATCGGGAAGTCACCCAAGGCATGCGGCACATGGGCGGTGATCGTGGCATTGTCCCAGGTATCGCAGGGCAGGGTGCCGCCCTTGCCGTCGGGGCGGGTGGTGACACGTTTGACCAGGCTGGCGCTGACGCGGGAGGGCCGCCAGCCCAGGCGCAGCGGCACATGCAGCACATGCATGCCCAGATCGCCCATGCAGCCGTAATCGCCGTTCACCTTTGCCATGCGCTTCCAGTTGAGCGGTTTGTCCGGATTGATGTCGGATGAATGCAGAAAGCTCGCCTCCACCTCCAGAATCGGGCCGATCGCGCCCGAGCGGGCAAAGCCGATGACCTTCTGCGCGCCGGGGTAGAAGGGCATTTCGGACGAACAGCGCACCAGCAGATCGGGGTGGGCGGCAACGGCCACCATGATCGCGGCATTCTGGGCGGCATCCATGCCAAAGGGCTTTTCCCCCAGCAGGTGCTTTCCGGCGGCCAGGATCGCGGGATAAAGTCCGGCGTGCAGCACATGCGGGACGGCGCAATAGATCGCCTCGACATCCGGGTTCGCCAGCAGGTCGCGGTAATCGGTGCTGGTCTGCATCGGGCCAAGGTTGGCGGTGAACCAGTCCATCAGGGCAGGGGCCGTGTCACAGACCGCCACAATCTTCGGGCGGGCGCGCATCCCGGTCAGGTGCAGCCAGCGCGCGGCGGCGCTGGCAAATTCGCGGCCCATCAGGCCGCATCCGATGATGCCGAAGCGTACCTCCTTCATCGCGCCCTCAGATCAGGTGTTTCAGCGCCGCTTCCGGGCTGGCGCGGTCATGCACCACGGCCATCAGCGCGCGGGTCATGCCGCCGGGGTTCGGGTGCTGGATGACGTTGCGGCCATAGACGATGCCGCGCGCGCCCTGGGCCATCAGGTCGGCGGTCCGGGTGAGGATTTCGGCATCGCTGACGCGCCCGCCGCCGCGCACCAGAACCGGCACGCCCTGCGCCACCTCGATCACGCGGTGATAGTCCTGCACACGGGTTGTGGGATCGGCCTTGATGATGTCGGCCCCCAGTTCGGCCGCCTGGCGCACCAGCGGCAGGATCAGATCGATGTTGCCATCCACCATGTAGCCGCCCCTGGCATTGTCCTGCATGACAAGGGGTTCGACCATCAGCGGCATGCCCATGACCTCGCAGGCGCGTTTCAGCGCGTTCACATTGCGGATACAGGCGCGGTAAAGCTCGGGCTGGTCGGGCAGCAGCAGCAGGTTCACCACAACGCAGGCGGCATCCAGCGCCAGCGCCTGGTCGACGGGGCGGTCGATCACCTCGGAAAACAGGGCGCGCGGCAGGGGGGTGCCGTAGACATTGGCGATGTCGGTGCGCAGAACCAGGGCGGGCCGGGTCCTGCCGGGAATCGATTGCAGGATGGGGGCGGTGCCGGGGGGAAGCTGGATTGCGTCCGGGGCGGCGGCGGCAATGGTGTGGACCGCCTTGCGCATATCCTCGATCCCGCCAAGAAAACTGCCTTCATTGAACATGCCGTGGTCGATGGCCACGTCAAAGCAATTGCCCGAAGGCGCGAAAAGGCGGTTCATCCGGGCGGCTTTCATCGGCAACTCTCCTGTCGGCATCGGGTCAAAGGGGTAGTGGCGGCGTGGCGGGGCGTCAATGCAAATGGGCGGTGACCCATTCGGCCAGGGCCGCGCCGTCCGGCGGGCGGGTGGTGTCGACATCGTGGCGCGGGCCACGGCCTGTCGGTTCGGCGCGACCGGCAAGGGCGATAAGTTCGGGCACATAGTCCAGCCCCGGATGCCCGGCCGGGCGCGAGCCGACCCGCGCGGCATAGCGCGCGCCGATGGTTTCCGGCGGGGCCTGGCACCACAGTTCCACCGTCGGGCCGATGCCGGCGCGGGTCAGACCGGCCTGCAGCACCCCGGGCGGCTGAAAGCCGAACCAGGCGTCGATGATGACCGTGCTGCCGGGGGCGGTTTCGGCAATCATGTCGAAGATCGCGGCATAGCTGGCGCGGCCAAGGGTGCGGTTCAGGGTGCGGTCCACGGGGGCAAGTTCGGCCAGGAACGGGGCCTTGACGGTATCAAGCGTCAGAACGGTCCAGCCGGTGGCCTGCGCCAGCGCCCGTGCGACACCGCTTTTCCCGCTGGCGGGGACCCCGTTGACCAGCACGGCGCGGCGCGGCCTTGGCAGGGCGGACAGGGCCGCCCCGATCACGCCCGCATCATTGCCAAGCTGCGCGGCCGCAACGTCGGCCTGAAACCAGGACGGGGCGGCGGGAAAGCGGGCAAGGGCGGCGGCGGCGGCGGCCCCGGCCCCGCCGCCCAGCAGCACGATGTCCGGGTTGCAGGCAGCGATCAGCGTGTCGATGGCGGCGCGCAGCGGGCGGGCCCAGGCAGACAGAACCGTCCGGGCAGAGGCGTCGGCGCGGGCCAGCAGGTCTTCGACGCGGGTGGCGGCGGGCAGGCCCGCTTCGGCCAGGTGGGTGGCAAAGGCCGTGCCGGAACTGACGGTTTCGACGCAGCCTGTCCTGCCGCAGACGCAAGGACGCCCCTGCGGGTCCACCGTCAGGTGGCCCAGCTGGCCGGCGGCCCCGCGCCCCCGCAGGACCGTCCCCCCGTTCAGGATCGCGCCGCCGATGCCTGTGCCGATGGTCAGCATCACCACATTGGTCCTGCCCCGCGCTGCCCCGCAGGCGGCCTCGCCCAGCAGGGCCATGGTTGCGTCATTGTCGATGCTGACCGGCAGGCCGGTGGCGGTTTCGATGCTTTCGGCGAAGGGCAGGGTGGACAGGTCGACATAGCCGCCCGAAAGCACCTTTCGGCTGGCGACATGGACCTGGCCCGGAACGCCGATGCCGATGGCCTGCACCGAAGGGCTGCGGACCTGCGCCACCAGCGCCAGACAGGTGGCCCGCACGGTGTGCGCATCGGGCGAACTGGGGGCTGCGGCGCGCGCCAGGATCGTGCCGTCCCGTGCCACGCAGGCGGCGCGGATATGCGTGCCGCCGATGTCGATGCCGATGGCCTGCGCCGCAGCCATGGTCAGCGGCGCGGCATGTGCCGGGCGATCACGGCCTGAATCTGGTGCAGGCGCGGCACGGCAACCTGTTCAATGCGGGCCCTGGTGACCGCGCGGTCAAGCGAGATGCAGTCCTTCCACAGCGACCGCCCGGCGATGACGCCCGAGGCACCGTTGGCCATCGAAGTTTCGACCTGACCCAGAAAGGTTGCGTGATCGACCCCGGCCGACAGGACCGCCCAGGGCACGCCACCCGCCATGGCCGTGATGTTGGCGCAGGCCCTGGCGGTGCCGGGGAAGGGAATCTTCAACACCTTGGCACCAAGGTCAAGGCAGATGCGGGACCCGCCCTCGATCAGGCCGGGCAGCCTTTCGGCATAGGCGGCCTTGTCTTCGCCCTCCAGCGCATAGGTCAGGAATTCAACGACCAGCAGCAGGTTCTCGGCGGCGAAATCGGCGATGACATCCTGCAGGGTGGTGATGTTGGCGATGTTTGCGGCAGGACTGTCGGAGCGCAGATAAACCATGATCTTGGCACCGGTGCCGCCCAGGTCACGCACGCGGCGGGCCGAGATTCCGGGAACCATGGTGGAAATGCGGTACCCTTCGGGCGAGGTGTCCCAGCCCGAGGCATCAAGCCCGATCAGCAGCGCGGTGTCGCGGTGCAAGACACCCTCATCGACGATCTGCGGCACGGCACAAAGCGGATCAAGCAGAACGGCGGTGGCATGGCGGGCCAGGTACCGGGCAATGTCCATCTTGGTCAGTCCCAGAACGGCGTTGCTGATTGCGGCCTGCTCTTCGGGAGTCCCGGCCAGAAGGCTGCGCATGCCGCCGCGCTGGTCACAGGCGATGACCAACATCGCCCCGTCCTCGCCGCAGATCTGCTGGTAGCCGCGCCGTTCCGCCGTTGTCATCGGGGTCATCGGCCGTTCCTTCTGCCTGTCCGCCCTTGGGCGTGTCCTGTAGATGCCGCCGCCCGTGGCACATGCTGATTGCCACAGGGCCGCGATTGCGCGATATAGTGGGGTGGTGCGTAACACGTTGCAGAAAGGAATTGCAATCTGTCCGTTTCCGGTCCCCCGGATGCCCCCCCTGCCGTGTCGCCCGAAAGCAGCGAAACGCGGGCCATCCTGCACACCGTTGCCAAGCTGCATTATGAAGCCGACCTGCCGCAAGTCCAGATCGCGCGGCAGCTTGGCCTGTCGACCGCGACCATCTCGCGCCTGTTGCAGCGGGCACGGGCCGAAGGGATCGTGCGGATCGAGGTGCGCGATCTGGTGGCACCGGATACCCTGGGTCGGCAGCTTGCCGAACGGCTGGGGCTGCGGCGGGTTTCGGTGATCGACAGCCCGGCCGGCAGCAGCCCGCTGACCCTTGCGGCCCCTCTGGGGGCCCTTCTGCGCGCCGAATCACTGGGGCCGCAATCTGTCCTGGCGCTGGGCTGGGGCCGGACGGTGCGCGGCGTGCTGGAAGCCGGGCTGCCGCAGATGCCGGGCGTTATCGTGGTGCCGGCTACGGGGGGGATGCAGCAGCAGGCCCCGCATTTCCAGATCAACGAATTCGTGCGGATCGCGGCCGGGCAGACCGGCGGCACGCCGCACTTCATCCATGCGCCCTATCTGCCCTCTGCCCAGGCGCGCCCGATCTTCCTGTCTGATCCGGCGATCCGGCATTCCGTGGCGCTGTGGGACCGCATCGACGTCGCCATCGTCGGCGTCGGTCTGCCACATGCGCTGAACCCGCCCGAAGCCAGCGTGGCGACGGCCAATGAGCAATCCCTGGTCGATGTGGCGGGCGACGTCATCCGCCATTACTTCACTGCCGCCGGCACCCTTGTTCCCTGGGACGGGGAAGAGCGGATGATCGCGGTTTCTCCGGCGCAACTGCGCCGCGCGCGGCTGTGCATCGGTGTCGCCCTGGGCGAAACCAAGGCCACGGCCATCGCCGCTGCGGCGCGCGCGGACCTGATCAGCGCGCTGGTGACCGACGTGCAAACGGCAGAGGCGATTCTTGACCGGACCCGCCCTGACGGACACCACATCTAGGAAATCTGTTTCTGCAAAGAATTTCTCTTGACGCTGCGGCCGTCGCGCCGTGTAGTTGCCGCACGGAAAACAAAGATCGGTCCAGCGGCCCGAAGCGGCCGGAGCGACGATCTTATTGGGAGGAGACGACATGAAGCGCCGTTCACTTCTGGGCGCTGCTGCGGCAGCAACCCTGACACTGACCCTGGGCCTTGGGGCTGCGCACGCGCAGGACAAGCTGACCATCGCGCTGATCCCCGGCCTGACCACCGATGCCTTCTACATCACCATGCAGAAAGGCGCGCAGGCTGCCGCCGACGCGCTGGGCGTGGAACTGGTGTTCCAGGGCGCCCCGGATTTCAACCCCGTCACCCAGGTGCCGGTGCTGGATGCCGTGATCGCCCGTGCCCCCGATGCAATCCTGATCGCGCCAACCGACACCACCCAGCTGATCGAGCCGCTGCGCAAGGCGCATGATGCAGGCATCCCGGTGATCACGGTGGACACCTTCATCGGGACCGGCCAGTACCAGACCGGTGCCGGGGATGCCGATTTCCCGCTGTCTTACATCGCATCGGACAACGTGCTGGGCGGCAAGATTGCCGCGCGCGCCCTGGCCACCGCCATCGGCGGCGAAGGCAAGGTCTTTGTCTCGAACGTGAAGCCGGGCATTTCGACCACCGATCAGCGCGAAGCCGGCTTCAAGCAGGCCATGGCCGAAGAATTCCCGAACATCACCGTTCTGGAAACCCAGTTCAATGACAACGATGCCAACAAGGCCGCCTCGCAGCTTCAGGGCGTCTTTGCCCGCGAACCCGACCTCAGGGGCGTGTTCGGCGCCAACCTGTTCTCGGCGCTGGGGGCCGCGAACGGCGTGCAGCAGGCCGGCAAATCCGGCGTGATCAGGGTGGTGGCCTTTGACGCGCCGACCTCGATCGTCGACAACATCAACACCGGTCTTGTCGATGTGGCGATTGCCCAGCATCCGGCGGAAATCGGCTATTACGGCGTTGTCTCGGCCGTGGCGCACCTGACCGGCAATTCGATTCCGGTGTCCATCGGCACCGGCTTTACCATCATCGACAAGGCCAACATCGCCGATCCGAATGTGGCAAAGTATATCTACTCGGACTGATCCGGCACAGTCTTCCCGGCGGCACCAGCCGCCGGGAAACGCTTTTGCCGCAACTGGCCGTGCCACCGCTTCCGTCCGGGCAATCGCCCGGCCCGTTTCATCCAGACCCCGGGACATTGCAGGATGACCACACCCGAGCCGCCCCTTCGTGCGCCGGACCATGTTTCGCCCCCCGCCGATCATGCCGACAAGGCGCGCACCGCTTTGCAGCGCATTGCCGATCTGCGGGCCTGGCTGTTCCTGGCCTTCCTGATCCTGGCCTTCGAGCTGTGGAGCAGGGCCAGCTTCGGCGGCACCTTCCTGTTCAACCCGTTCAACATCCAGTCCATTGCCATTTTCGCGGTTGCGCCGCTGCTGCTGGCCACGGGGCAGACCTTTGTCATCATCTCGGGCGGGATCGACCTGTCGATGGGCTTCATCATGGGGCTGGCGGCGGTGGTCGCGGCCCATGTCATCAACTGGGCGACACCCGGCATGGGGCTGCCGCTGGCCGTGCTTTTCGGCGCGCTGGTGGCGATTGCGGTGGCGGCGGTGCCCGGCATGGTCAACGGCCTGCTGGTGTCGCGGCTGAAGGTGCCGCCTTTCATCGGGACACTGGGCATGTTCGGCGTGGCGCGCGGGGTGGCCTTTCTGCTGGCGGGCGGCACCACGGTTCCGGTCCAGAACAGCTTTTTCGCAGCCCTCGGCAATGGCCGCTTCTACGGCGTGCCGTGGATCGTCATTGTGACGGCGGTCTTCGTGCTGCTGATGCATTACCTGCTCAGCCAGACCCGGTTCGGTCAGCACAACTATGCCATCGGTGCCAATGTTCAGGCGGCCAGCCGTGCGGGCATTGACATCAAGAGCCACCTTCTGCGCCTGTACATCCTGTCAGGGGTCTGTGCGGGGCTGGCGGGGTTCCTCTATGCCGCGCGGTTCAGCGCCGGGGCGGCACAGGCGGGCGAGCCTTTGCTGCTGGATTCGGTGGCGGCGGTGGTGATCGGCGGGGCCAGCCTGTTCGGTGGGTCCGGCACCATTCTGGGCACCGTGGCGGGGGCCTTTGTGATTGCGGTGATCCAGTATGGTCTGGTCTTCATCAACGTGGCCCCGTTCTGGCAGTTCATCAGCGTTGGCATCGTCATCATCATTTCGGTCCTGATCGACCAGGCGCAGCGGCGCTTCAGCGGGGGTCGGCAAAGTGAATGACATGACCCCGCTGCTGGAGGTGCGGCACCTGTCCAAAGCCTTCGGGCCGGTCCAGGCGCTGCGCGATCTGTCGATGAAGGTGCACGCGGGCGAGGTTGTGGCACTGGCCGGCGACAATGGTGCGGGCAAGACGACGCTGATCAAGGCGATTTCCGGCGTGTACCGGCCCACTTCGGGCGAGGTGCTGCTGCGCGGCGAGCCGGTGCAGTTCAACTCGCCGCAGGAGGCGCGCGAGAAGGGGATCGAGACGATCTATCAGGACCTGGCGCTTGCCGATAACCTGACCATCGGCGCAAACATCTTTCTGGGGCGCGAGCCGATGCGGCGGGCGATGGGCTTTCTGCCGGTGCTGGACCGGCGCAGGATGGCCGAAGCCGCCAAGGCCACCATGGCGCTGCTGGATTTCCACGTGAACCGTCTGGATGCGCCGGTGTCGAACTTTTCCGGCGGGCAGCGGCAGGCGGTGGCGATCGGCCGGGCCGTGTACTGGAACGCGCAGATCCTGATCATGGACGAACCGACGGCGGCGCTGGGCGTGCCGGAACAGCGCAAGGTGATTTCGCTGATCCATCAGCTGAAGGCGCAGGGGCGCGGGGTCATCTTCATCTCGCACAACCTGCAGGACATTTTCGCGGTGTCTGACCGGATCGTGGTGCTGCGGCGCGGGGTTCAGGCGGGCGAACGGCGCATCGCCGAGACCAGCCATGACGAGGTGGTCAAGCTGATGATCGGCGGTTAAGGGCGATGCCGGCAAGAGTGTCTTCAGCGGTGGTTCCGAACCTTTTGGCCGGACCGGTAAGGTCACGCTCCAGCGGAGCGTGGCCCGGCCCAACGCCCGAAGGCGCAAGCCGCAGGGCAAGGGGGGATGGGCCCGGGATGCGGCCGATATATCCGTCCGCGCTTGCCTGGGCGGGCGCGGCAACGCGCCTGCCAAAGGGCAGGCAGGCGCGGACGGATTTGACGCGTGTCAAATCCGCCAAGTGCGTAACTCCGTCGGTCACCGTGACGGCAAAGCTGAGGAAGCCTGCGGCGCTGTCAGGAACGACAGCCCCCGCCACACTGCCGCTTCTCTCACCCCCCGGACCCTGACCCATGGCGGTCACCCCCGTCATCGGCTCTCTTGGCGAGCTTCTGGTGGAGTTCATCTGCACCGAAACCGGCGGGCGCAACCTGCGGGCCGCGCCCTATGTCGGGCCGTTTCCCAGCGGCGCGCCGGGCATCTTCATCGATCAGGCGGCGCGCACCGGCGGGCGGGCGGTGTTTGCCGGGGCGGTGGGCGATGATGCCTTCGGTCAGGTGCTGCGCGACCGTCTGGCACAGTCCGGGGTGGCGCAGAACCTGATCCGGGTGGTGCCGGGCCTGCCCACGGGCACGGCCCATGTCAGCTACAACCGCGACGGCAGCCGGGATTTCGTGTTCAACATCGCGCATTCGGCGGCGGGGCGATTTCCCGACGGGGACGCGGCGGTTGACGCCTTTGTGGCGGCGGGGGTGCGGGTGCTGCACATATCCGGCTCTGCCCTGGGCGATCCGGATATGCGGGGGCGGGCACTGGCAATCTGCCTGGGGCTGCGGGCGCGGGGCGTGGCGATTTCGGTCGATCCCAACATCCGCACCGAACTGATGACCGATGCGGGCTATCTGAAGGTGGTGCGCAGGCTGATGGGCATGGCCGCCTATGTGCTGCCCAGCGATGCCGATGCGGCGCTGCTGTTTCCGGGACAGGGCTTTGCCGACTGGTCGGCGGCTCTGCTGGCCGGGGGCGCGTCGGTTGTGGCGCTCAAGCGTGGGGCGGACGGTGCTGTGGCGCGGGATGCGCGCGGCACGGTGCAGGTGGCAGGGCACAGCGTCAGGGCGGTTGATCCGACCGGGGCGGGCGATTGTTTCTGCGGCACGCTGGTGCCGCTGCTGGCGGCGGGAATGCCGCTGGACAAGGCGCTGGTGCGGGCCAACGCGGCGGGGGCGCTGGCGGTGATGCGGCTGGGGCCGATGGAGGGGAATTCGACACCGGCACAGATCGACGCCTTTCTGGCAGGGCAGGGATGACCGCGCTGGACGGCATCCTTGCGCGCAACCGGGCGGGCGAAGCCGTTGGCCTGCCGTCCTTCTGCACGGCCCACCCCGAAACACTGGCCGCGATCCTGCGCTGTTACCGCGATGACGATGCGCCGGTTCTGATCGAGGCGACCTGCAATCAGGTGAACCAGTCTGGCGGCTATACCGGCCTGACGCCAACCGCTTTCCGCAGCCTTGTCGAAGGCATCGCCTGCGCGCAGGGCGTGGCACCGGGGCGGCTGATTCTGGGGGGCGATCACCTTGGGCCGAACCCGTGGAAATCGGAACGCGCCGGGGTGGCGATGGATCATGCGCGGGCCATGGTGGCAGCCTATGTGCAGGCCGGGTTCACCAAACTCCACCTCGATGCCTCGATGCCCTGTGCCGGTGACGGCGTGCTGGCGCCAGAGGTGATGGCAGATCGGGCGGCGGACCTTGCGGCGGTGGCCGAGGCGGCGGCGGCCGGCCCCTTGCGCTATGTCATCGGCACCGAGGTGCCGCTGCCGGGGGGCGAGACCGCGCCTGTGACAGGCCTTGCCGTGACGCACCCCGGGGCGGTGCAGCGCACGCTTGATCTGCACCGCGCCGCCTTTGCCGCGCGCGGGCTGTCCGGGGTGATGGACCGGGTGCTGGCCGTGGTGGTGCAGCCGGGGGTGGATTTCGGCAATGATCAGGTGGTGGCCTTTGATCCGGCGCGGGCGGGGGCGCTCTGTGCAGCCGCCCCGGCCTTGGGCGGGCCGCTGTTTGAGGCGCATTCGACCGATTACCAGACCGGGGCGGCGCTGGCCGCGCTGGTGGCGGGGCATTTCCCGGTGCTGAAGCTCGGGCCGGAACTGACCTTTGCCTTCCGGCAGGCGGTCTTTGCGCTGGCCGATATCCTGGGTCAGCGCGCTGTTGTGGAGGCGGCCCTGCGCGATACGATGCGGGCCGATCCGGCGGACTGGCGCGCCTATGTGACGGCAGACGGGCGGGACGGGGCGATGATGCTCTTCGGCCTGTCGGACAGGGTGCGCTATTACTGGACGCGCCCCAAGGTGCGGCAGGCGGTGGACCGGCTGTTCGCGCAGGTCCGCGCCAGCGCCCCGATAGCGGGTATGGTGGCACAGGCGACAGGCGGGCTGGTCGGGCCGGTGGACCCCGCGCGTCTGCCCGAGGCGGTGATCGACCGGATGGTCGGGGCCGTGGTGGCAAAGTACCGCAACGCGACAGGAGGCTGACGATGCCCGCAAAGGACGGCAGGCTGTTGCGGGTGGGCGTGCTGGGCTGCGGCCCCATCGCCCAGGCCGCGCATTTTGAAAGCTGCACCAAGGCCCGCAACGCCACGCTTTACGCGATCTGCGATGTGGCCGATGACCTGCGCCTGCGGATGGCCGCCACCCATGCGCCGCAACGCCAGTTTGCCGATTACGATGCGATGCTGGCCGACCCGGACCTGGAGGCGGTGATCATTGCCACATCCGATGCCTTTCACGTGCCCGCCGCCCTAAGGGCGCTGGAGGCCGGCAAGCATGTGCTGTGCGAAAAGCCGCTGGCGACCGGCATCGAAGAGGCGGAATCGCTGCGCGGCGTGGCGGCGGCGCAGGGATGCATCCTGCAGGTCGGCCACATGAAGCGCTTTGATGCCGGGTTGCAGGCGGCAAAGACCTTTATCGATCACGGCATGGGGCAGATGGTGGCGCTGAAGGCCTGGTATTGTGACAGCACGCACCGCTACCCGATGACCGATGCGGTGCAGCCGCTGATCGTCACCAGCCGCCACGCGCGCAAGCCTGCCGAAAATCCGAAGGCCGATCTCGACCGCTATTACATGCTGGCGCATGGCAGCCATCTGGTGGATACGGCGCGCTATTTCGCGGGCCAGATCACGGCGGTTGATGCGCGCCTGCTGAACCGGGCAGGCATCCGCTGCTGGTTTGTCGATGTGGAATTCGCCAGCGGCGTTCTGGGGCATCTCGATCTGACGGTGGCGGTGCGGATGGACTGGCACGAGGGGTTCCAGATTTACGGCGGGAATGGCTCGGTTCTGGGCAAGACCTATAATCCCTGGTACTACAAATCCTCCGAGGTGGATATCTTTCACGAGTCGGCGGGCGAAACCCGCCGGGTGCTGGGGGCAGACGGCCATTTCTACCGCCGTCAGCTTGAGGGGTTTGCGGATGTGATCCTGCACGGCGCGCCGATGACCGGGGCCGGTCTGGAAGACGGCATCGCGTCGGTCAGGGCGATGGTGGCGATCGCGCAGTCGGTGCGCAGCGGGCAGCCGGTGCGGCTGGCTGATGTCACCGGGGCGCTGTGATGCGACTGGGAATATTCGCCAAGACCTTTGCCGGGGACGATCCGGGGAACGTGCTGGCGGCAGCGCGGGCGGCGGGGTTTGCCAATGTGCAGTACAACATGGCCTGTTCCGGCCTGCCCGCGATGCCCGATGACATTCCCGCTGCGGTGGCGGCCGCAGTGCGGGCGGCGTCGGCGCAGACGGGCGTGGCGGTTGCCGCCGTATCGGGCACCTATAACATGATCCACCCCGATCTGGCGGTGCGGGCGGCGGGGCTGCGGCGGCTGGGCGTGCTGATCGCGGCGGCGGGGGCGATGGGCACGGGCATGGTCACGCTGTGCACCGGCACGCGCGACCCCGACGACCCGTGGCGGCACCATCCGGACAATGCCACGCCAGAGGCATGGCACGACCTGCGCGTGGAAATGGCCAGGGCGGCGGCCCTGGCCGAAGCCGCCGGTGTGCGGCTGGGGATCGAGCCGGAACTGGCGAATGTCGTGAACAGTGCGGCGGCGGCCCGGCGGCTGATCGACGAGATTGCCAGCCCCAGCCTGGCCGTGGTGCTGGACCCGGCGAACCTGTTCGAGGTGGCCGCAGCGGCCAGGCGGCGCGATCTGGTGGCGCGGGCGGTGGACCTGCTGGCGGACCGCATCGTGATGGCCCATGCCAAGGACCGCGATGCGGCGGGCGGCTTTGCCGTGGCGGGGCAGGGGGTGATCGATTTCGCCCATTTCATCGCCTGCCTGCGTGCGGCGGGCTTTGACGGGGATCTGGTGGCGCATGGGCTGACAGGGGCCGAAGCCCCCGGGGTTGCGGCCTTTCTGTCGGGTCTGGTCGCCCGATGACCCCGACCGGCTGGCTGGAGCGGGACGGGCTGCGACTGGCGGTGCATGACGCGGGCGGGGCGGGGCTGCCGGTGGTGTTCCAGCACGGGCTGTGCGGCGATGCACGGCAGGTGGCCGAGGTGTTTCCACCCGATCCGGCGTTTCGCCGGGTCTTGCTGGAGTGTCGGGGGCATGGGGCGTCGGAGGCGGGCGAAGCCTGTTCCATTGCGGTCTTTGCCGGGGATGTCGCGGCCCTTGCCGAAACCCTGCCCGGGCCGGTGGTTCTGGGCGGCATTTCGATGGGGGCGGCGATTGCGCTGCGTCTGGCGGTGGTGCGGCCCGATCTGGTGCGGGCGCTGGTTCTGGTGCGGCCCGCCTGGGACGTGCAGACCGCGCCGCCGAACATGGCACCGAATGCCGAAGTGGGCGCGCTGCTGGCCCGGCTTGATCCGGACGCCGCCCGCGCCGCCTTTGCTGCGGGCGCAACGGCGCGGAAGCTGGCCGTGCGGGCCCCCGATAACCTTGTCTCCCTGACGGGGTTCTTCGACCGCCGGCCGCAACAGGCCACCGCGCGCCTGCTGACTGCGATTTCCGCCGACGGGCCGGGGGTTACGGCTGAAGAGGTCGCCGCACTGCGTCTGCCGGTGCTGGTGTGCGCCACGCCCGAAGATGCGGTGCATCCGCTGGCGCTGGCCCGGCGGCTGGCGCGGCGGATTGCGCAGTCGTCCTTCGTCGTCCTGCCGCCGAGGGGCCGCGACAGGCCCGCCCATCATGCGGCGCTGCAATCGGCGATCCGCCGCTTTCTGAAGGAGCTTTGACATGCCGCACCCCGCCCCCGGCTGGATCGACCGTTTGCCGCGCAGCCGCCTGATTGCCGAATATTCGATGTGGTCGGCGGACCTGATCCGGCTGGCCGATGACCTGGACCGGATCGCGCCCCATGCCGATATCCTGCATATTGATGTTGCAGACGGTGTCTTTGCCCCGGCCTTTCTGTTCTTCCCTGATCTTGTGGCAAGGCTCCGCGCCGCCACGGCAACCCCGATCCATGTGCATCTGATGGTGGCCGATGCCGTGCTTGTGTCGCAGGTGGCGCAGTTTGCCGAAGCCGGGGCTGATCTGATCAGTCTGCATGTGGAAAATGCCGCCGTGGCCGCACAGGCCCTGGACCTGATCCAGGGGCTTGGCGTGAAGGGCGGCATGGTGCTGCGGGTGGAAACGCCGGTGGCCAGCGTTCTGCCCTGGCTGGACCGGCTGGATATGCTGACACTGCTGGGGACCGCCATCGGGGTGAAGGGGCAGGGGCTTGATCCGTCAGCCCCGGCACGCCTGATCGAGGCGGCGGGCCTGATCAAGGCTGCGGGCCGGCGCATCCTGCTGGCGGCGGACGGCGGCATCCGGGACGCCACGGTGCCCCTGCTGCGTGCCGCCGGGGCCGGGACGGTGGTGCTGGGATCGCTGGCCTTCGGCGCGGCGGACCTCGGCGCGCGGATGCGCTGGCTGCACGGGCTGTAGGGTTTGGCGGCGGCCGGGGGTGACGGGTGCCGGAAAGGTCCCCGGGCAGACAAGGCTTTGCAGGCAGGCTTTCAACAGGATGCGCGCCGTCGGACGGTTGACCCTGACCCGCCGCCGTTGCCCGGTTGCATCCCGGCCCAGGCTTCGTTTAGCCTGCCGGAACCTGAAGTGACCGGATCGGACCAGAAGTGACGCGGATATTGCCAGAGATCGCGGCGACAGCCCTGGTGATCTTTTCCCGCTTCATCACGGCGGCGCGCGCCATCTGGCTGGGCTGCGCCCCGGAAAACCGCCGGCGCGTCTATTTCGCCAACCATACCAGCAATGGCGACTTCGTTCTGGTCTGGGCGGTGCTGCCGCACCGGCTGCGCCAGAAGACCCGGCCCGTTGCGGCCAGCGATTACTGGCTGAAATCCCGGCTGCGCGCCTTCATCGGACAACAGGTGTTCCGCGCCGTGCTGATCAACCGCATCCCCGAGGAGCGGACCGAAGACCCCGTGACGCAGATGGCGCAGGCGCTGGATGCGGGTGATTCGCTGATCCTGTTTCCCGAAGGCCGGCGCAACACCGGGGAAGACCTGCTGCTGCCGTTCAAAAGCGGCCTTTATCACCTTGCCCGGATGCGCCCCGAGGTGGATCTTGTGCCGGTCTGGATCGAAAACCTGAACCGCGTGCTGCCCAAGGGCGAAGTCATTCCGATTCCCCTGATCTGTACCGTCACCTTCGGGGCGGCGCTGCATCTGGCGGGCGGGGAAACGAAAGACGCCTTTCTGGGCCGTGCCGCTGCGGCGCTGCGGGCACTGGCCGCCACAACCGAACGGCCGCGCGCATGATCGCCGGAACATCCGCCGCCGATCTGGCCCTGCTGGTGGGCGGGCTGCTGGCCGTCCTTCTGGCGGCAACCGGCATCGGACGCATGCTGCAGGCGCGCTATTCACCGGATGGGTCCAACGCGGTGGTGGAAAACCTGAACGACCGGATCCGGTCGTGGTGGATCATGGTCGTGCTGATGGGCACAGCCCTGATCGGCGGGCATGCCGGGGTAACGCTGCTGTTCGCCTTCTGCTCTTTCGCGGCCCTGCGCGAGGTGATGACGCTGCAGGACATCCGCCGCAGCGACCATTGGGCACTGCTGGCCGCGTTCTTCGTGGCGCTGCCCGCGCAGTATGTCTTGATCTACACCGAATGGTACGGCCTGTATTCCATCCTGATCCCGGTCTACGCCTTTCTGCTGATCCCGATCATTGCCGTGCTGCGCGGCGATACCGAAGGGTTCCTGATGCGCGTGGCCGGGGTGCAATGGGCGCTGATGATCTGCGTCTATTGCATCAGCCATGTGCCGGCCCTGCTGAGCCTGGACATTCCCGGATACGAGGGGCGCAGCGTGATGCTGATCGCCTTTCTGATCCTTGTGGTGCAGACCAGCGATGTGGCGCAATACGTCTGGGGCAAGCTGCTGGGGCGGACAAGGATTTCGCCGGACGTGTCACCGTCCAAGACGCTGGAAGGGCTGATCGGCGGGGCGCTGTCGGCCATTCTGATCGGGGTTGCCCTGTCCTGGATCACGCCGTTCACGCCGTGGCAGGCGGGGCTTTTGTCGTTCGTCATCGTGATGCTGGGGTTTCTGGGGGGCCTTGTGATGTCCGCGATCAAGCGGGACCGGGGCGTGAAGGACTGGGGGCATCTGATCGCCGGGCATGGCGGGATGACGGACCGGCTGGATTCGGTGATTTTCGCGGCCCCGATCTTTTTTCATCTGGTGCGCTATGGGTGGTCGCTGACATGACGGGCGGGCAGGCCGGGTGGGCGCGCTGCCGGGTTAACCCGCCCCCCGGCAGGATCGGATGGCAGCGCGGGCGGCGTCGGTCAGGGGCGCAATCGTTTCCGACAGGATCGCGATGCGGTCAAAGCGGGCGGGGTCGCGGTTGACCGCCTGGCGCAGCGCGGTGCCGAAGGCCATGCGCAATTCGGTGCCGATGTTGAACTTGCAGACATTCGTCGCGGCCAGCGCCTGCCGGTCGGCCAGGGGGATGCCTGACCCGCCGTGCAGGACAAGCGGCAGGCCGGGGCAGGCGGCCTCGATCGCGCGCAGGGCGGGCCAGTCGATGACCGCGTCCGGCCCTTGTTGCAGATGCAGGTTGCCGATGGCGATGGCCAGCGCATCGGCCCCGCTTTCGGCGGCAAAGCGCGCGGCCTCTGACGGATCGGTGCCGCGCGACGCGCGCCCGCCCAGGGTGCCGACAAGGCCCAGCTCCGCCTCGACCGACACGCCCGCGGCATGGGCAAAAGCGGCGATGTCTGCCGTGCGGGCAATGTTTTCGTCCAGCGGCAGCCCTGATCCGTCGAACATGACCGAGGTGAAGCCCGCGTCGATGGCGCGGGCGCAGTCCTCGGCGCTGTGGCCGTGATCGAGATGGGCCACCACGGGGACCGATGCCTGCGCGGCAAGCGTGCGGAACATCGCCCCCAGCACCGGCAGGGGTGTGTGGGCGCGGCAGCCGGGACCGGCCTGCAGGATCACGGGGGCACTTTCCGCCTCGGCGGCGGCGACAAAGGCCACGGCGTCTTCCCAGCCCAGCACGACCAGCCCGGCCACAGCCGTTCTGCCCGCCAGCGCCGGGCGCAGCACGTCGGTCAGCGAGACAAGGGTCATTTGAACTTGGCGATCATGTCCTTGATCCCGGGGATCGTTTCGATCTGACCGGCATGGCTGGGCTGGAAATACTGCACCAGCGACCGCTGGCTGAGGCCGCCCAGGATGGTGAAGTAATACATCTCATACCCCGGCAGCACCGCGCAGGGGTGATAGCCTGCGTCGATGCAGATTGTGGACCCGTTGACGATGTGAAAGGCATCCCCGGCCTTGCCGTCTTCGCGTTGCAGCATCTGCAGGCCGGAGCCATGCGGCGGGCGGAAGCGGAAGTTGTAGGTTTCGTCATGCCGGGTTTCCAGCGGCAGACGGTCGGTGTCATGCTTGTGGCTGGGAAAGCCGGACCAGCCGCCCTGGCCCACGGTGTAAAGTTCCGACACCAGCAGGCGACCGACGCGGCCATGGTGGCGCTGGCCCAGGATATGCTTGATCTTGCGGTGGGTCTTGGTGTCATCGGACCCGTATTGCACCAGGTCGATCTCGTCGCGGCGCACGGCGAAGGGGGCGAGCACCGTATCAAAGCGTGCGCCAGCGACGAAAACCTCGCAGGCTGCGGACCGGCAGGTGATCTCTGCCGCAAGGCCCACGGGCACGTAAACCCCCTCTGGCTCGCCATCCCAGACATCGGTTCCGCGCCCGCCGATCGCGGCAAAGGACAGCCCGCCCACCGCGACATCCACCGTTCCGGTGGCGGGGACGATGCAGGTCTCATAGCCCGCAACGCGGCTGACAAAACGCTGGTCCCGCGTCAGTTTGACGATGTTGAAGAAGGTGAGCGGCACCTTGGGGTGATCGGCACCGACAATGGGGCGGTTGGCATTGTCATGGGGGGGAATATGCACGGGCGGTCCTTTCAGCGGCTGGGCGGGCCATGCCGCGCGATGAAGGCGTCAAGCGTCGCGGTATCCGGCATGGCGGGGGCGCAGCCGACGCCGGTAACGACGATGGCGGCGGTTGCCGCCCCGCGCGCCACGGCATCGGGCAGGCTGTGCCCGGCGGCAAGGCCGGCGATCAGCCCGCCCAGGAAGCCGTCGCCGGCGCCGGTGGGCTTCAGCGCGGTGACAGCATAGATGCCTGTGCGGCTTTCGCTGTCGCCGACAAAGGTGACAGCCCCAAGCGCGCCCATCTTGTAGACGGTGAAGGCGGCGCTGCGGCGGGCCAGGGTGCGCGCGGCATCCGGGCCTTCGGCGCGGCTGCCGGCCAGCAGGGCGAATTCATCGTCATTGCCGATGACGATATCGGCAAGCGCCGCCGCCCGGGCACAGGTTTCCGCCGCAAGCGCCGCAGAGTCCCAGGAATAGGGGCGGTGGTCGATGTCGAAGATCACCGGCACGCCTGCGGCGCGGGCGCGGGCGAAGCCCCGCAGGGTGGCGGCGCGCGACGGCTCGGCCGCCAGCAGCGTGCCGGTGGCGATCAGCCCGCCGATGCCGGTGAAATCAAGGGCGTCGATATCGGCAGGGGCCATCCGGAAATCCGCAGCGCCGTTGCGGTAGATCACCGACTGGCAGGCAGGTGCGCGGGTTTCCACCACGGCCAGCGAATTGCGCGCCTCATCCCCCACATCGCGCAGATAGCGCGTGTCCACGCCATAACGGTCCAGCTCTGCGCGGCAGAAGCGGCCAATCGCATCATCCGACACACAGGTCACAAGGGCCGCCGCCGCCCCCTGCCGCACCAGCGCCACCGCGATATTCGCCGATGATCCGCCCAGGGCGGCGGTAAAGCGTGCGGCATTCTCGATCTGCGTGCCGGGCGGGTCGGCATACATATCCATCCCCGCGCGGCCCAGCACGATGAAGCGGTTGCGCCGCAGCGGCGCAAGCCTGTCCATCAGCGCGCCGAATCGCGGAAACGGGGAACGGCCTGCCGGTGGTGGATCACGCGCGCCTCCTGTCCGGGCGGTTCGCGGTTGACCCGCGACGGGAATTCACGTTACCCCTTTTGCAACCGGTTTCAATGCCTTTCCGAAAGTCTTCCCATGCGCCCCATCGGTATCGGCATTGTCGGCGGCGGCTATATGGGCAAGGCCCATGCCGTGGCGATGCTGTCCGTGGGCGCGGTGTTCGGGACCGCGCTGCGGCCCCGGCTGGAAATGGTCTGCGCCACCTCTGACACCACTGCCGAACGCTACCGTCAGGCCTACGGCTTTGCCCGCGCGACTGCCGACTGGCGGGTGCTGGTGGACGATCCGGCGGTCGGGGCGGTGGTGATTGCCGCCCCGCAACAGATGCACCGCGCCATTGCCGAGGCCGCCTTTGCGCGCGGCAAGCCGGTGCTGTGCGAAAAGCCGCTGGGCGCGTCGCTGGCCGACAGCCGCGCCATGGTGGCGGCGGCCGAAGCAAGCGGCGCGGCCAATATGGTTGGTTTCAACTACATCCGCACGCCGGCATCGCAATTTGCGCGGGCGCTGATCGCATCGGGCGAACTGGGGCAGATCACCTGGTTCCGCGGCGAGCATACCGAAGATTTCCTGGCCGATCCCCAGGCCCCGGCGACCTGGCGCACGACGGGGCAGGCCAATGGCACGATGGGCGATCTGGCCCCCCATATCATCAACGCGGCGCTGGCACTGATGGGGCCGATCACCCGGCTGATTGCCGAGGTTGAAACCGTGCATCCCCTGCGGCCCGGCGACCGGGGCCCGCAGGCCGTCACCAATGACGATCAGGCGCAGATCATGTGCCGCTTTGCGCAGGGCGCGATGGGGCATCTTGCGATCAGCCGGGTCGCGACGGGCCGCAAGATGGGCTACGCCTATGAGATCACCGGCACCAGGGGTGCGATCCGCTTTGACCAGGAAGACCAGAATGCGCTGTGGCTGTACCGCAGCGATGATGCCCCTGGTCAGCGCGGCTTCCGCAAGGTTCTGACCGGGCCGGAGCATCCCGATTATCTGCCCTTCTGCCAGGGGCCGGGGCATGGCACCGGCTATCAGGACCAGATCATCATCGAGGCGCGGGATTTCCTGCAGGCGATCGAGACCGGCCGCGCGGTCTGGCCCACCTTCCGCGACGGGATGGAGGTGAACCGCGTGATCGCCGCTGCCCATGCGGCGCAGGCGGCACAGGCCTGGATGGAGATGGCGGATTTCTGACGGGGGACGGACATGAGCATCAACATCGGCAACGCGCCCTGTTCCTGGGGCGTGGAATTCGCGGGCGACCCGCGCAATCCGGACTGGCGCGCGGTGCTGCGCGACTGTGCGCAGGCGGGATATCGCGGGATCGAACTTGGCCCCGTCGGCTTCATGCCCGAAGACCCTGCCCTGCTGGGCGATGCGCTGGCGGGCGAAGGGCTGACGCTGATCGGCGGGGTGGTGTTCCGCCCCTTTCATGATCCCGCCGCCTGGGATGATGTGTGGGACGGGGCGGTGCGCACCTGCAAGGCATTGGCTGCGCATGGGGCACAGCACCTGGTGCTGATCGATTCCATTTCGCCGCGCCGCGCCCCCACCGCCGGGCGTGCGGCCGAGGCGGAACAGATGGACCCGGCGGAATGGACCGCGTTTGTAAAGCGCATCCGCACCGTGGCAAAGCTGGGGACCGGGGAGTACGGCCTGACCGTGGGCATTCACGCCCATGCCGCAGGCTTTATCGATTTCGAGCCGGAGTTGGAGCGGCTGCTGGACGAGGTGGATGAAAAGCTGTTGCGCATCTGCTTTGACACCGGGCATCATTCCTATGCCGGATATGATCCGGTGGCCTTCATGCGCCGCCACATCGGCCGGATATCCTACATGCATTTCAAGGATATAGACCCGAAAGTCAAAGCGCGGGCCATTGCCGCGCGGACCGGCTTCTACGATGCCTGCGCCGAAGGCATCTTCTGCAACCTCGGGCAGGGGGATGTCGGTTTTCCGGCCGTGCGGCAGGTGCTGCTGGACGCCGGGTTCGAAGGCTGGTGTACGGTGGAACAGGATTGCGATCCGGCGGGCGATACCTCTCCGCTGGCGGATGCAAGGGTGAACCGGGCCTATCTTGAATCCATCGGCTTTGTCGGGGGGGCGTGAGCATGGCAAGACTGACCTGGGGTCTGATCGGCGGCGGCGAGGGCAGCCAGATCGGCCCGGCGCACCGGCTGGGCGCGCGGCTGGACGGCGTTTATGATTTTGTGGCCGGCGCGCTGGACCATGATCCGGCAGCGGGCCGGGCCTTTGCGCAGCGGCTGGGCGTGGCCCCCGACCGCGCCTATGGCGACTGGCGCGAGATGCTGGCGGCCGAAGCCGCGCGGCCGGACCGGCTTGATCTTGTGACCGTCGCCACACCCAATGCGACGCATTTCGAAATCACCAGGGCCTTCCTTGAGGCAGGATTCAACGTGCTGTGCGAAAAGCCGATGACCACCACGGTGGCCGAGGGCGAGGCGATCGTGCGCGCCGCCGCTGCCCGAGGGGTGATCTGTGCTGTCAACTATGGCTACACGGGCTATTCGCTGGTGCGCCACATGCGCGCCATGGTGGCGCGGGGCGATCTGGGGCGCGTGCGGCTGGTGGTGGCAGAGTTTGCCCATGGCCACCACGCCAATGCCGCCGACATGGACAATCCGCGCGTGCGCTGGCGCTATGATCCGGCGCAGGCCGGGGTTTCGGCGCAATTCGCCGATTGCGGCATCCATGCGCTGCACATGGCCAGTTTCGTGACCGGACAGGAGGTGACATCGCTGTCGGCCGATTTCGCCTCGCTGGTGCCGGGGCGGGTGCTGGAAGATGATGCCATGGTCAATTTCCGCATGGATGGCGGCACGGTGGGGCGGCTTTGGACCTCTTCGGTGGCGCTGGGCCGCCAGCACGGGCTGACGATCCAGGTCTTTGGCGAAACCGGCGGGCTGCGCTGGGCGCAGGAACAGCCGAACCAGCTGTACTGGATGCCGCTGGGTGGCCGTTTGCAGGTGATCGAGCGCGGCGAAGCCAACCTGTCGCCCGAAGCCGACAAATCCAGCCGTGTGACTGTCGGTCATGCCGAAGGCATGCCGCTGGCCTTTGCAAACATCTATTCCGGCCTGGCCGAGGCGATTCTGGCCGCGCGTGAGGGGCGGGCCGCCGACCCGGCGCTGACGATCTTTCCGCGCGCCGAGGATGGCTTGCGGTCGATGGCCGCCGTGCATGGCGCGGTGGCCTCGGCGCAGGGCAACGGCGTTTGGGTCGACGCCCGCCCGCCGATGTTCCGCTGATCAGGGCGGGGCGCGCAGCGTGCCGCGCTTTACCACCCGGCAGGGGAAGCTGCGCGAGACCGGCGTGCAGGCGGGATCGTCCAGCATCGCAGCCACCAGGTCGATCGTGGCTGCGATGATCCCGGCAAAGGGCTGATGGATCGTGGTCAGGGCAACCCCGGCCCATCCGGCCATGTCCATGTCATTCAGGCCGATCACCCCGACATCCCCCGGCACCGACAGGCCGGCATCGCGCAGGGCGCTGATCGCGCCAAGCAACAGCACGTCATCGCCGCAGAACCGGGCCTCGGCGAGGCAGCCCCCGGCAAGCCCGGCCTGCAGGGCGGCGCGGCCCGCGTCAAAGGAATAGGCTGCGGCAAAGCGGATCGCCGTGCCCGTGCCGGGATGACGGGACACTTCGGCCAGAAAGCCCGCCATGCGGTCCTGCGTGGTGCTGGCGGCTTGCGGGCCGCCCAGAAAGCCAAGGCGCACATAGCCCCGCCCGATCAGCGTGCGGGCCGCCATCCGGCCGCAGGCGATGTTGTCGATGCCCACGACATGGACATCGGGCACCGGGGCGGGCCGCCCGAAGGCATGGACCACCGACACCCCCGCCTCGCGGAAGGCGCGGGCAAAGCCGCCGGGCAAGGTCGAGGAGGCGACGATGACCCCGTCGACCGAATACTGGCGCAGCATCCGCACCGACCGCGCAGGATCGGTTTCCTCTGACAGGTTGACCGGCAGCGGGCGCAGGCCCCGGTCCTGCAGGCCGCAGGTGCACGAATCGAAGATCTGCAGGAAAACCGGGTTGCGGAAGTTGTTGGACACCAGCCCGATCAGCCGCGTGCTGCGCGTGGTCAGGCGGCGGGCCAGAACGTTCGGGCAATAGCCCAGTTCGGCCGCCGCGCGTTCCACCTTGGCGCGGGTCCTGGCCGAGATCGACGCGCCTTCGGTAAAGCAGCGCGACACGGCAGAACGCGAGACCCCGGCCCGTTCGGCCACATGGTTCAGCGTGACGGTCATCAATGGCCCGTCTGTCCCTGACTGTGGTAACAAAGACAGCGGCAGGCAACAGACCGTCGGCAGGATCGGAAGCGGAATTCTGCAACGCGGTGCAGAACGGCTCCACCCTTGCAGGGCTGGACCTTTGGGGCCGGGGCCGCCAGAACGTGACGGGGTGGCAGGGGGGCTGTGATGCAGGATCCGGATCAGAAGTTTCTGGCGCGGCTGTTCCGGGCGGCGGTGACGGCGGCCGACCCCGAAGCGGCGCTGCGGGCGCATCTGCCCGCCCGGCCAAAAGGGCGCACGGTGGTGATCGGCGCGGGCAAGGGTGCGGCGCAGCTGGCCGCCGCTTTCGAGCGGCTGTGGGACGGGCCGCTCAGCGGCGTGGTGGTGACGCGCCATGGCTATGGTACGGCGTGCCGCCTGATCCGGGTGCTGGAAGCCGCGCATCCCGTGCCGGATGCCGCAGGTCTTGCGGCGGCAGAGGCGCTGTTTGCGGCGGTGGCGGGGCTGACAGCCGATGATCTGGTGGTGGCGCTGGTCTGCGGCGGCGGATCGGCACTGCTGCCCGCACCGCCGCCTGGCATGACGCTGGAGGATGAGCAGGCGCTGAACCGTGCCCTGCTGGCCTCGGGCGCGCCGATTTCGGTGATGAACGCGGTCCGCAAGCAGATGAGCCGGATCAAGGGCGGGCGGCTGGCCGCCGCCTGTCATCCGGCACGGGTGGTGTCGCTGATCGTCTCGGACGTGCCGGGCGATGATCCGGCGCAGGTCGCCTCGGGTCCGACGGTGCCCGATGCCGTGACCCGCGACGGGGCGCGGGCGATGATCGCCGCCTGGCGGATCGATCTGCCGCCCCGCGTCGCCGCCTGGATGGCAGGGGACGACGGGCTTGCCCCGCGCCCCGACGATGCGCTGTTTGCGGGGCATGAGGTGCGCGTCATCGCCTCGGCCCGCCTGTCGCTGGAGGCGGCGGCGGCATTGGCACGGGCCGAAGGGGTGGCGGCGGCGATCCTTTCGGATGCGATCGAGGGCGAGGCCCGCGATGTCGGGCGGGTTCATGCCGCCATTGCGCGCGAAGTGGCGCTGCGTGACCGGCCCTTTGCCCGGCCCGTCGTGCTGCTGTCGGGGGGCGAGACGACCGTGACGCTGCGGGGCACGGGGCGCGGCGGGCGCAACAGCGAGTTTCTGCTGGCGCTGGCAGCGGCCGCAGACGGGGTGCCCTTCACCGGGCTGGCGGCGGATACCGACGGGATCGACGGGTCCGAAGACAATGCAGGGGCCTTTGCCGATGGCACCACCGCCGCGCGCCTGCGGGCCGCAGGGCTGGACCCGGCGGCGCTGCTGGCCGCGAATGACGCCTGGGGGGCCTTCGACCGGCTGGGCGATCTGTTCGTCACCGGGCCGACGGGGACAAATGTCAACGATTTCCGGGCGATCCTGCTGCGCTAGTGGCCTCAGCCGCCCGCCTGCCAGGTGCGCACCGCCTCCAGCGGCCAAAGCAGCATCAGGATGTTCAGCGCCAGCCCGTCGCGGATCAGCGCCATGGTCAGCACCTCGAACCCGATGACGGTCAGCACGCTGGCCCAGACCGGAAGCACCCGCGCCAGACAGAAGCCTGCGATCATCGCCAGAATGTCGGCCACCGAGTTGATCACGGAATCGCCGAAATAATCGAGCGAGATCGTCACCGCGCGGTAGCGTTCGATGATGAAGGACGAGTTTTCGATAATCTCCCACGCCGCCTCGACGGTCGTGGCGATGACCAGCCGCCAGCCGAAGGACAGGCGGCGGGCGACCAGCCACAAGAGGCCGTAGAACAGGATGCCGTGCAGCAGGTGCGACGGCGTGTACCAGTCCGTCAGATGCTGCGAGCCTTCCGAGGTCATGGTCTGGCCGTGCCAGAGCTTCACATAGCCACATGTGCAGATCGGCTCGCGCCCCATCCAGAGAAGCCAGAGCGCGGCCCCAAGCACGATGGCGGCAGTGATCCAGAAGGGCAGGTTGCGCTTGGTCATCCGGGCAGACAAGCACAGTGGCCCTGCGCCGTAAAGACGGGCCTTGTGTCTGTCTGCCCGTGGCTTCATGTCAAGGCTGTGCCGCCCGCCCTGGCTGCCCGGCAGGCGCAGCGCCCCCTGACGGGCGGGACAGCGGATCATTCCCGGCCCCGTGCCATGATGCTGCGGGTCCGGCACGCGATGACGGCAACGGCCGGATCGTGGCCCACCCGGCCCACCCGGCCCGCCGCCGCGCCGCAGCGGGCACGGACCCGGACCTGCATCGCATCGGCACCCCGAAGACGCGGTTGCGGGCACCGGTGCCTGCAAGGTTGACCTGACCAGCGCCTGTACACCTTCAGGCCGATCGAAGAGACTTTTCGGCAGAAGCTGTCGCAGGGTTCTGAACAGGTGCCGACCCTTTGGGCTGGCGAAACGGAAAGCAGAAGAGTTTTCCGCCGGTGCAGCCTGCGCGGTCCGGCCGGGGCCATCGCCCCGGCCCCACGCTGCGCGAGCCACTGGTCCGCCGTGGGCCACAGCCCCCGGCCAGCGCCCGACCCGCCCATGGCGGGCGCTTCCCGCCCGCCGGGTCGGGCGCTGGCCTTTCGTGGTGGCTGAACCTGCCGGTCTACAGGGCACCGTCGCGCGCGGGCGGGGAAGCGCGCTGCGTTTCCGG
>JADCEL010000036.1 GCA_020250125.1 Rhodobacter sp. | reverse complement strand
CGCCCGGAGGATCGGCCGGAAAGGCTCCGGTGGAGCCTTTCCGCGATCCGATTGCCGAAGGGCTTAAGCCCGCAGGCAAGGGGCGAGCCACACACCTGACGCTGGTAATCCGGTCGCGCCTGCCTGGGCTGGCGCGTCTTCGCGCCTGCCAAGGGGCAGGCAGGCGCGGCCGGATTTGACGCGGGTCAAATCCGGCAAGAAAAGATGGCACAGCCCTGTGCCGACTGATTCAATGATCCGTCATCATGATCCAGCCGCCCGACGCGCGGTGCGGTTGCGAAGGGGTTCGCTGCGCAGGTCCCTGCGCCCGCAGGACGCCTTTCAGCCCATGACGACCAGCAGGTATGCCGCGCCCAACAGGGCTGTCAGAACGATAAGGCCCCAGGAGCTGGCCGTGTTGAACTCGTAGCGGGGGTGGCGGCGGAACAGGATGTGCAGCCCCAGGTGCAGAATGGCGAAGCCGGACAGGCCGATGCGCGTCGCGCTTGTCGCAGTCCCGTCGCCGCCCCACATCAACAGGGCGAACAGGGGAACGTGGCCCCAGATAAAGAGCTGCTCGCCGATCCGTTCGGGCAGGGCACGGACCAGCGGCAGCACGCGCCACTCGTGCCGCTTCACGGCGTCAAGTTCATGGGTAAAGAAGGCCCCGGCCATGGCATAGTAAAGAAGATCAATCATCTGCGCACGCTTCCGAACTGTCTGTGGCAACGGCCATATGAAAGCCCGGATGGTTCATCCACCGCAAGCCCCATGGGCCGAACGATCCTTTGCCTGCGTCGGGCTTGTCCGCAGCCCTGCGGGTGCCGTCCTGCGGCCCCGGTGCGGGCTTGTCCCGTCTGCCCCTTTCTGTTTGCAAGTGGCAGGCCCGCGCGTATAGGGCGAAAGCGCCCAGTGGATGCTGCCATGCCCGCCCAGACCGGCCTGTTCCTGCAAGACCTGTCCTATGCCGTGGCGGGTCGCCCGATCCTGTCGGGGATCACGGCGCATCTGGCGGAACAGCGCATCGGCATTGTCGGGCGCAACGGGTCGGGCAAGACCACCCTGCTGCGGGTGATGGCGGGTCTTGTGCGGCCCACCACCGGCAAGGTGCGGGTGGACGGCATCGATCCGGCAGGCGACCGCAGGGCGGTGATCCGCCGCCTGGGGCTGTTGTTCCAGAACCCGGACCACCAGATCATCTTTCCCACCGTGGAAGAGGAGATTGCCTTCGGCCTGCGCCAGCAGGGCCGCACGGCTGCCGAGGCACTGGCGCTGGCGCACGCCGTGCTGGCGGCAGAGGGGCGGGCGCACTGGGCCGCCGTGCCGGTGCAGACGCTGAGCCAGGGCCAGCGGCAATATCTGTGCCTGATGGCGGTGCTGGCGATGGAACCGGCAACGATCCTGCTGGATGAACCCTTTGCCGCGCTGGACCTGCCCACAAAGGCCCGTCTGGCGCGGCGGCTGGATGCCCTGCCCCAGCGGCTGGTGGTGATCAGCCATGATCCGGCGACGCTGGCGGGCATGGACCGCGTGCTGTGGCTGGAAGGCGGGCAACTGTATCGGGATGGCCCGGCGGCACAGGTGCTTACGGCATTTTCCGGGGCGATGGACAGGGCGGGGGCGCTTGATGCTGACATTGACATCCCCGGTTGACACTTGGCTGCATCCGGTCGCGGCGGGGTGGAAGCTTTTTGCACTTTGCGTCTTTACCTTCGCCCTTTTCGCGATGGATGGACCGCTGGCGCTTGGGCTGGCGCTGGCCTTCGTCGTTGCGCTGCACGCGCCGTGCGGTGCAGTGTTCCTTCGCACGGCGGCACGCATGCTTTGGCCGCTGTGGCCCTTTGTGGGGATCGTGCTGATCTGGCATCTGTGGATCGCGGCCCCGGCCGCAGGGGCGACTGTCGTGCTGCGGCTGGTCACCGCCGTCGGCGCTGCAAACCTGGTGACGATGACAACCCGCCTGACGGACATGATCGCAGTGATCGAGTGGCTGGCCCGGCCACTTGGTCGCGCGGGGCTTTCGCCCCGGCTGATCGCGCTTGCGATTGCGCTGGTGATCCGCTTCATCCCGGTGCTGTCGGTGCGGGCGCTTCAGCTTTCCCAAGCATGGCGGGCCCGGTCACCGCGCCGGGCGCGCTGGCCTTTGCTGGTGCCGGTGACGCTGGCTGCGCTTGATGATGCCGAACATGTTGCAGAGGCCTTGCGCGCGCGGGGCGGAGCGGGCTAATGACACCGGCCCTGCAAGAGGAATACATGGAACGAAGCCTGACCCATATTGCGCTGTTCGCCGCGCTGATCGCGGTTCTGGGCCTGGTCCCCCAGATCACGCTGGCCGTGGGCGTGCCGATCACGGCGCAAAGCCTTGGCATCATGCTGTGCGGGACCGTGCTGGGCGCGCGCCGGGGTGCGCTGGCTGTCGTGCTTTTTCTGGTGCTTGTTGCCGCCGGCCTGCCGCTTCTGTCTGGCGGGCGCGGGGGACTGGGGGTCTTTGCCGGGCCATCGGCAGGGTTTCTGGTGGGTTTTCCGGTTGCGGCCTTTGTCTGCGGGCTGATCGTGGAGCGGTGGCGCATGGCGATTGGCCCGGCAGCCTTCGTTGGCGCAGTTATGGGCGGCATCGCAGTGCTTTATGCCTTCGGCATTCCCGTTTTGGCTGCAAGGCTGACCGAGGCACAGATCGCAGGCATGCCATTGAACCAGAATCTGTCCCTGCCCCTGGCACTGGTCGCGCTGTATCTGCCGGGCGATCTGATCAAGGCCGTTCTGGCGGCCCTGATCACGCGCGGCGTGGCGCGGGCGCGGCCCGGCTCACTGCTGTCGCGCCCGGCTTAGGGCGCTGAAAAAGCATCTCCGCCGCGTGCCGGACGGGAACATCATCCTGATCCGGGGACAGGGATTGCCCCTTTGGGCGGGACCAGGAAACGCGACCCGCGTTTCCCCCGCCCCTGCGCGACGCTCCCGCAAAGACCCGTGCAACCCGCACCAACACAGGCCAGCGCCCGACCCGGCGTGTGCGAAGCGCTGGCCGG
>JADCEL010000035.1 GCA_020250125.1 Rhodobacter sp. | reverse complement strand
TCGCACCCGCCGGGTCGGGCGCTGGCCTTTTTTGGTGCCTGGACCGACCGATCTACAGGGCACCGTCGCGCGCGGGCGGGGAAACGCGCTGCGTTTCCTCTTCCTGACCGCACTGACGAAAGTGCTGCCCCCGCGTCAATGGCAGGGGCCATCGCCCCTGCCACAGCGCTGCGCTGGGATCAGGACCGGCCGGGGGCCAAAGCCCCCGGCCAGCGCCCGACCCGCCCCTGGCGGGCGCTGGCCTTTGGTGGTGCCCGGACCGACCGATCTACAGGGAACCGTCCCGCGCGGGCCGGGGAAACGCCGTGCGTTTCCTGGTCCCGCCCGGAGAGGAGTTCTCCCGGATGCCCGGTCTCTCTGACAGGGGCTATCGCCTTCGGCACCGCGCTGCGCCCCGCTCCGGCGTTACGAACGGACCCTGCTCAGAGGGTTGCGACAAGACCCGTGCCGATGATGCCATCGATGACGAACTGCACCGACAGGGCCGCCAGCAGCATGCCCAGAAGCCGGGTGATCACCATGGTTCCGGTGCGCCCCAGTGCCCGCTCGATCGGGCCGGCGGCAAGAAACAGGACATAGATCACGGCGATCACCACAAGCATCAGGGCCAGAACCAGGGCCTTTCCCTGCACGCCCGGCCCCGACTGCCCGACCAGCAGGATCATCGCCGCCAGCGCGCCCGGCCCCGCGATCAGCGGCATCGCCAGCGGAAACACCGAAGGATCATGGTCGGCATCCGGCATCTGCCCCTCGCGCCGCTGGGTGCGGCGTTCGAACAGCATGTCCAGCGCGGTCAGGAACAAAAGGATTCCCCCGGCAATGCGGAAGGCAGGCATGGAAATACCCACAAAATCCAGCAGCTTCTGGCCGAACAGGCCGAACAGCGTCAGCAGAAGCGCCGCGATCACGCAGGCACGCAGGCCCACCGCGCGGCGGTGATCCGGGGCCATGCCCCGGGTCAGCGCGATGAACAGCGGAATCAGACCCAAAGGGTCGATGACAACAAACAGCGTCACGAAACTGGTGATCAGAAAGCTGCCGTCCATCAGCCGCCTGCGCTTTCGAGGCGCGCCTCGGCCTTCAGCCACATCGTTTCAGCCCGGTCGAGGCCTTCCATCACCTCGGCATATTTCTTCTGCCAGGTTTCCCGCTCACCCAGACGGGCCTGCTCGTAAAGGCCGGGTTCCGCCAGCTTGGCAGCCAGCCGGTCGCGCATGTGGTTCAGCTTGTCCATGCGCTCTTCGCATTTCCTCACTTCGGCGCGCAGGGCGGCCACCTCTTCGCGGCTGGCGCGCCTGGACTTTTCCGCGGCCGGCTTTTCCTTGGGCGTCTCGTCGCCCGCCAGCAGCTGGCGGCGGTATTCCTCCAGGTCTTCGGCAAAGGGTTCGACCGCGCCGTCCTTGACCAGCCACAGCCGGTCGGCGACCAGCCCCAGCAGGTGCATGTCGTGCGACACCAGGATGACGGCCCCGGAATACTCCGTCAGCGCCTCGACCAGCGCCTCGCGGCTTTCCATGTCCAGGTGGTTGGTCGGTTCGTCCAGGATCAGAAGATGCGGCGCATCGATGGTGGCCAGCAGCAGCGACAGCCGCGCCTTCTGCCCGCCCGACAGGCGGCCCACGGCGGTTTCCGCCTGATCGGCCAGCAGGCCGAACCCCGCCAGACGCGCGCGCAGGCGCGGTTGCCCTTCGGCAGGGCGCAGGCGCATGACGTGCTGGAGCGGCGTTTCATCGATGTGCAACTCATCCACCTGATGCTGCGCGAAATAGCCGATGCGCAGCTTGCCTGACCGCGTCATGCGCCCCTCGCAGGCCGAAAGCTTGCCCGCCAGCAGCTTGGACAGGGTCGATTTGCCTTCGCCGTTGCGCCCCAGCAGCGCGATCCGGTCATCCTGATCGATCCGCAGGTTCAGCCTGCGCAGCACCGGCTTGCCGCCATAGCCCACGGCGGCCCCGTCCAGATTGATGATCGGGGGCGAAAGCTCTTCAGGGGCCGGAAAGGTGAAGACCTGCCTGCGCGCCTCTTCCGGCGGGGTGATCGGCGTCATCTTTTCCAGCATCTTGACCCGGCTTTGCGCCTGCACGGCCTTGCTGGCCTTCGCCCTGAAGCGGTCGACAAAGCTTTGCAGATGGGCACGGCGCAATTCCTGCTTCCTGGCCTCGGCCAGCAGCACCGCCCGGCGTTCGGCCATCTGGCGCGCGAACTGGTCATAGGGGCCGGTCCAGAAGGTCAGCTTGCGCGCGTCCAGATGCAGTATGCCCTGCACCGCCCGGTTCAGCAGGCCCCGGTCATGGCTGATGATGATGACGGTATGGGGATACCTGGCCAGATAGCTTTCCAGCCAAAGCGCGCCTTCCAGATCCAGATAGTTGGTCGGCTCGTCCAGCAGCAGCAGGTCCGGCTGGGCAAACAGCACCCCCGCCAGCGCCACGCGCATCCGCCAGCCGCCCGAGAAATCCGAACAGGGGCGCATTTGCGCGGCGGCGTCAAAGCCAAGCCCTTTCAGGATGGCACTGGCCCGGCCTTCTGCCGACCAGGCGTCGATGTCGGCCAGGCGGTGCTGCACCTCGGCAATCCGGTGCGGGTCGGTCGCTGTTTCAGCTTCAGCCATCAGGGCCGCGCGTTCGGTATCGGCCTGCAGGACCGTGTCGAGCAGCGAGGTGGCCGAAGACGGCACTTCCTGCGCCACACCGCCGATCCGCGCCCGGGCGGGCAGGGTGATCTCGCCGCCCTCCAGCGCCAGCTCGCCCCGGATCAGGCGGAACAGCGTGGTCTTTCCGGTGCCGTTGCGCCCGACAAGCCCCACCTTGTGGCCATAGGGAATCGTCGCCGTTGCCCCTTCGAACAGGGGGCGGCCTTCGACGGAAAAGGTGATGTCGGTGATGCGCAGCATGGGCGTTCCCTGCCCGAAGGCAGGGGGCGCGTCAACCGCCGCGCCGCCGGTTTGCCGCCTTTTCAAGCGCCGTGGCCCGTGTTAGCAGGGCCGCGCAATCCGGGGGCGGGCAGGGGCCCGCACCGCAGCCGAAAGAAAGGGTCCTGAATGGCCATCGAACGCACGCTGTCGATCATCAAACCCGACGCGACCCGCCGCAACCTGACCGGCAAGATCAATGCCAGGTTTGAAGAGGCGGGCCTGCGCATCGTGGCGCAAAAGCGCATCCACCTGAGCCTGGCCCAGGCGCAGAAATTCTATGAGGTTCACAAGGACCGCCCCTTCTTCGGCGAATTGACCGAATTCATGGCGTCCGAGCCGGTCGTGGTGCAGGTTCTGGAAGGCGAAGGCGCCATCGCGAAGAACCGCGAAGTGATGGGGGCCACCAACCCGGCCAATGCCGCCCCCGGCACGATCCGCAAGGATTTTGCGCTGTCCGTCGGCGAAAACTCGGTCCACGGATCAGATGCGCCGGAAACCGCCGCGCAGGAGATTGCCTATTTCTTTGCGGGTCTTGAACTGGTCGGCTGACGCGCGACGGGTCGAGGGCAGGCTGCCTGGCCCTGCCAGATCCCGCAGGGCCAGGCGTTCCTGTGTGGTGACGGGCGATCAATCCGGCCATCAAAGCCGGGCCTTGCCGCCAGGATTTCAGGTTCGGTCCGGCGCGGAAGCTGTGCGTTTTCGCGCCACCACGCCAAGGGCATCAAGGGCCGCTTCCAGCGCGGTGCTGCGGGATGGGCGAACGCTGGCCTTCAGCGCATCGAACCGCTTGCGCAGGGCGGCCTTTTCCGCACCCTGGCAGTCGTTCCAGGGCCGTCCCTGCAACCCCATGACGATCACGTAGTATCCGATGAAATGCGGCTGGGTGCCGCTTTCCAGCAACCGCAGATAGGCGGCATCCGCACCAAGCGCGCGCAGCTCTTCCGCCGAAGTGATCCCCGCGCGTGCAAAAGCGGCTTCGGTTGCCGGCCCCAGGTTGCGGATTGAAGAGACGGGTGTACTCATGGTGCCTGCGGCGCGCCCGGGCCGTCAGCCTGTGTCAGCGGCCCGAAAGCACAAACGCCGGTCAGATCGATGCCCAGTCCCGGATCGCGGGCGTCTGGCCCTGCTGCGGGGCGGGGGTGGTGGTGCCAGCCATCTGGCCTTGGGCTGTGGTCTGCCCGCCCTGCTGTTGCACGGGGGGATGCGGTGTCTTCGCCATTCTGTCTGCTCCGGAAGGTCTGCTCTCTGCCTCGGGTGCCGTCTTTCACGGCCAGCCGCCGGACAGGGATGACCCGCATTGCGTCAGGGGTTTGGCCCGTCCGGGACCGGATGGCACTAAGGTACGCGCCCGATTCGATGAAATCAATCCGCCCTTTGCAGAGAATCTGTTCATTTGCGCCAGGTTGCACGCCATAGTGAACAGACCTTCGGCATGGAACGGCAAGGGCACACAGCCCCCGGCGTCTGACGGGGAAGGGTGCGCTCAGACGGGGCGGGCCGCGAAACCGATCCGGGCCAGTGCCGCGATCATCTGACCGGCATCGACCGGCCCGTCAAAGCTGACCTGCCGTGCGGCCATGTCGATGCTCAGGGCCGAAGGTGCCGCCAGCGGCCCCAGCACCTTTTCGACCGAAGCCCTGCAGCCCCCGCAGGACATCTCCGGAACCGACAGTCTGATCATCGCGACCCTCCAATTTCCCGCGTCAGCTGGGCACATCCCGTGACAAGGTCAAGCCGGCTGACACCGCTTTTCCCAAGGACCAAAGAAATCGGCGCGGGTCCTTGACCTTCCTGTCACGGGAAGCCCCATATGGGGGATGGAAGGAGTGTTCATGCCCGATACCATCCTGCCCTCTGCGGCGCGGCCCGGTGCCGGTGCCGTTCCTGCGGCCACATCAGCCCCCGCCGGCCCGGCCCGCATCCTGCGGATCGGGGTTGAAGGGATGACTTGCGCCTCTTGCACGGCGCGGGTGGAGCGGGTGCTGAAAGCCCAGCCGGGGGTGATCAGCGCCTCGGTCAATCTGGCGGCACGCCGCGCGCAGATCGTGGTGACGGGCCGCAGCGTGACGGCACAGGCCCTTGCCGCAGCGGTGACGGCGGCAGGGTATGACTCGTCCGCCGAAGCGGAGCCGGCCGCAACCGCAGGCCAGGACGAAGGGGCGGCCCTGCGGCGCGACCTTGTCATTGCCGCTGTTCTGGCTTTGCCGGTCTTTCTGGCGGAAATGGGCGGTCACCTGATCCCCGCGCTGCACCACTGGGTTGCGATGACGGTCGGGATGCAGACAAGCTGGGTCATCCAGGCCGGTCTGACCGCTTTGGTTCTGGCCGGGCCGGGGCGGCGGTTCTTTGTCAGGGGTATCCCGGGCCTGCTGCGCGGCGCGCCGGACATGAACAGTCTTGTGGCGCTGGGCACCGCCTCTGCCTTTGTCTATTCGCTGACGGTCACCTTTGCGCCCGGGCTTCTGCCGCCCCCGGCCCGGTCGGTATACTTCGAGGCGGCTGCCGTCATCGTGGTCCTGATCCTGGCGGGGCGCTGGATGGAAGCCCGCGCGCGGGGCCGGACCGGGGCGGCGATCAGCCATCTGATCGGTCTGCGCCCGCGCACCGCCCTTGTCGCGCGGGACGGGACGCTTGCAGAGCGTGACGTTGCGACCCTGGATGTCGGAGATCTGGTGCATCTGCGGCCCGGCGAACGTGTCGCGGTGGACGGTGACGTCATTTCGGGCAGCTCCCATATTGATGAAAGCATGCTGACCGGCGAAGCCGCGCCCGTGTTCAAGACAGCGGGGGACCGCGTTACGGGCGGGACCGTGAACGGAACCGGGGCCGTGGTTTTCCGGGCAACCGCCGTCGGATCGGACACTGTGCTGTCGCGGATCATCGCCATGGTGGAAGACGCCCAGGGTGCGAAACTGCCGATCCAGGCCATGGTGGACAGGGTGACGCTGTGGTTCGTGCCCGCTGTCATGGCGGTGGCGGCGCTGACGGTGGGGCTGTGGCTGGTGTTCGGGCCGGGTCTGGCCGAGGCGCTGGTGGCGGGGGTGTCGGTGCTGATCATCGCCTGCCCCTGCGCGATGGGGCTGGCCACGCCGACCTCGATCATGGTCGGCACCGGGCGCGCGGCCGAACTTGGCGTGCTGTTCCGCCGGGGCGAGGCCCTGCAAAGCCTGCACCGGGTGGCCTGGGTTGCCTTTGACAAGACCGGCACCCTGACCGAAGGGCATCCGCGCCTGACGGATTTCATTGCGGCCAGCGGGCAGGCCGGGCCGGAAACACTGGCGCTGATTGCGGCTGTCGAAGCGGGGTCAGAACATCCGCTGGCGCAGGCGATCCTTGCGGCGGCGGCGGACCGCGGCATCACCGTTCCGCAGGCCCGACGCTTCCGGGCAATGCCCGGATACGGGGCCGAAGCCATGGTGGATGGCCGCAAGGTGACCGTCGGCGCCGACCGCCTGATGGCGCGCGAGGGGCTTGATCCCGGCCCCCTTGCCGCAGAGGCCGCCCGTCTTGCCGCCCTGGGGCGCAGCCCGCTTTATGCCGCCGTCGACGGGCAGGTTGTGGCCGTGCTTGCCGTGTCCGATCCGGTCAGGGCCGGTACGCCGCCCGCTCTCGCGGCCCTGCGCAGCATGGGATACCGGCTGGCGATGATCACCGGCGACAACCGGCAGACCGCCGGGGTGATTGCGGCAGACCTTGCCCTTGACCGGGTCGAGGCCGAGGTTCTGCCCGGCGGCAAGGTCGATGCGCTGCGCGGTCTGGGGGGTACAGTCGCCTTTGTCGGCGACGGGCTGAATGACGCGCCGGCCCTTGCGGCGGCGGATGTCGGCATTGCCATCGGCACCGGCACCGACGTTGCCATTGAAGCGGCGGATGTCGTGCTGATGTCGGGCGACCCGCGCGGCGTCGTCACCGCCGTCGATCTCAGCCGCCGCACGATGCGCAACATCCGCGAGAACCTGATCTGGGCCTTCGGCTACAACGTGGCGCTGATCCCGGTTGCGGCCGGGGCACTTGTGCCCTTTGGCGGGCCGCAGCTGTCGCCGATGCTGGCGGCGGCGGCGATGGCGGCATCCTCGGTGTTCGTTGTCGGGAACGCGCTGCGCCTGAAGCGGGTGGGCAGGGCTGCACAAGGGGACCTGACATGAACATTTCCGAAGCGGCACGCCACGCGGGCCTGCCCGCTAAGACCATCCGCTATTACGGGGAAATCGGTCTGGTGACGCCGCCCCGCGACCCGAACGGATACCGCACTTTCCGGCCGCGCGACCTGCATGCGCTGACCTTTGTTGCGCGGGCGCGGTCGCTTGGGTTCACCATCGGGGAATGTCGCGCCCTGCTGCACCTGTATCAGGACCCCACACGCGCCAGTGCGGACGTCAAGGAGATCGCACGCAGCCATCTGGGCCGGATCGATGCCAAGCTTGCCGAACTGGCGGCCATGCGCGCCACGCTGACCGACCTGGTCGATGCCTGCGCCGGGGATCAGCGGCCCGATTGCCCGATCCTGAAAGGGCTGGCCCCCACCGCCTGACCGCAGGCACGGCTTTGCCAGGCGCGCTTTGCCGCGTATACCGGCGGATGCGGTGGGGCCACCAAGGGCAGATGATGACGATTCCGGTGTTTGACGGTCACAATGATTTTCTGCTGCGCCTGTCCCGTTCGCCACACCGCCGGGATGCCCTGTGGCTGCAGGGAACGGACGAGGGCCATCTTGACCTGCCGCGGATGAAGAAGGGCCGGTTCGCGGGCGGTTTCTTTGCCATATTCGTTCCCGGCACGACAGAAGGGCCCGGGTGCGCGATCCGGGACCGGGCGATGGACGCCCCGCCCTATGATCAGCCGCTTGGTGCCTGCGTTTCCCTGGACGAGGCCCTTCCGGCGGCGCTTGGCATGGCCTTTGATCTGGCCTGGATGGAACGCGCTTCGGCGGGCCAGTTCCGCATCTGCCGCAGTGCCGCAGAACTGCGCGACTGCCTTGCGCAGGATGTTATCGCGGGCGTGCTGCATATGGAGGGGGCCGAAGCCATCGACCCCGAGGTTCAGGTGCTGGACGCCTTTCATGCGCTGGGGCTGCGGTCGCTTGGGCCGGTGTGGAGCCGCCCGAACGCCTTCGGCCATGGGGTGCCGTTCCGCTTTCCGTCCGGGCCCGACACCGGGCCGGGTCTGACCGCAGCGGGCAAAAGGCTGGTCGCGGAATGCAACCGCCTGCGCATCCTGATCGATCTGTCGCATCTCAACGAGGCCGGGTTCAACGATGTCGCCCGCCTGTCGGATGCGCCCCTGGTCGCCACGCATTCCGGTGCCCATGCGATCACCGCGTCGTCGCGCAATCTGACCGACCGGCAACTGGCGATGATCGCCGAACGCAGGGGCATGGTCGGCGTCAACTTTGCCACCATCTTCCTGCGGCGTGACGGCCGGCGGTCGCCGGAAATGGGCTGGTCGCCGCTGCTGCGCCATCTGGGGCACCTAATTGACCGGCTGGGCGAGGATCACGTCGGCTTCGGGTCGGATTTTGACGGCGCGACGATCCCGGCCAATATCGGGGATGTCACCGGCCTGCCCGCCCTGCAGGCGGCGCTTCGGGCGCATGGCTATGACACGGCCTTGCTGCGCAAGCTCTGCCACGAGAACTGGCTGAACGTGCTGGAGCGGACCTGGGGCGGCTGAGGCCGGAAGACCCTGCGCAGCGCCGCCGGGCCAGGGGTATGCCTGGCAAGGGCGCTGACGCTGACGTATCACAAGGCCGGTTCGGGTCGTCAGTGCCATCCGGTGCCGTCCCATGCCCGCCTGCGGGCAGCCGCATCAGCGCCCTTGCGATGTGATGCGGACTATCGGGGTCTGAAGGACCGTGGGGGGCCTGTCCCTGAGAGGGGCCTTTTCGGGGTGGCCGTCCGGCGTGATCCGGGCAATCTTGCACGATCAAAGCGCTTTGACTGTTGCATATCGGTCAAATCATGAAACAGCTTGGGTCTGCGGGCAGGGCAGGGGGCGGGGCTTTGCAGCCGGTTTGAGGAAGAAAGGCGCTGCGCACACCCCACTGTGCGCGCCGGGTGCCATCCTGCGCTTGCAAATCGTCACAGGGCAGCGATGGTGGAGCAGCATGGGCGGCGGTTGCCTTGCCGTTGGCCCCGAAAGATCAGAAAGCAAAAGCCGTGTTCGATACGACCGTTACGCCGTCCGACCTGAAGTCCGCAATCCTGCGGCACCTGACCTCTACCCTGGGAAAGGACGCCCCGAATGCCAGCGTCTATGACTGGCGCATGGCCCTGTCTTACGCCGTGCGCGACCGGATTGTGGAGCCGTGGTTCGCCTCGACCCGGCGCACCTGGGCGGAAGACCGCAAGCGCGTCTGCTACCTGTCGATGGAATTCCTGATCGGCCGCATCCTGGAAGATGCCACCATAAACCTTGGCCTGCGCGACATCGCCGAACAGGCGATGAAGGACTTTGGCCAGGATTTCCGCGCCATTGTCGAAGACGAGCCGGACGCGGCGCTTGGCAACGGCGGCCTTGGGCGGCTGGCCGCCTGTTTCATGGACTCGATGGCGACGCTGGGCTGCCCGGCCTATGGCTATGGCATCCGCTATGAACACGGCCTGTTCCGCCAGCGGTTTGAAGGCGGCCGGCAGGTGGAAACGCCGGAAGACTGGCTGACGCAGCGCCACCCTTGGGAATTTGAACGCCCCGAGTCCGTCTATACCATTGGTTTCAAGGGCCATGTCGACACATCGGGCGGCAGGGAGGTGTGGGTTCCCGGTGAAACCGTGCTCGCCTCGGCGCATGATACGCCGGTGGTGGGCTGGCAGGGCAAATGGGCCAATACGCTGCGCCTGTGGCAGGCGGCACCGACCACGCTGTTCGATCTGGAGCGGTTCAATCGCGGCGATTACGCCGCTGCGGCGGAACCCGAGGCGCTGGCCCGCACCCTGAGCCGGGTGCTTTACCCCGATGACACCACCTATCAGGGCAAGGAGCTGCGCCTGAAGCAGGAGTTTTTCCTGACCTCTGCGGCGTTGCAGGATATCCTGCGGCGCTTCCTGTCCAACCATTCCGATCTGCGGGCCTTGCACCGGCATGTCGCGATCCAGATGAATGACACGCACCCCGCCATTGCCGGCCCCGAACTGATCCGCCTTCTGACCGATGTCCACGGGCTGGATTTTGCCGAGGCGCTGGACACCGCGCGGGCCTGCCTGGGCTACACCAACCACACCCTTCTGCCCGAGGCGCAGGAACGCTGGGCCACCTTCACCTTCGGCACTGTCCTGCCGCGCCACATGCAGATCGTGGAGCGGATCGATGCCTGGCACCGCCGAACCTATCCGGCGCGGCCCCATTACATTGGCATCGTCAAGCATCAGGAAGTGCGGATGGGCGAGCTTGCCTTCATCATGGCGCACAGGGTCAACGGGGTTTCGGCGCTGCATTCGGACCTGGTCAAGAAGACCCTCTTTCCCGAACTGCACCGCCTGCACCCCGACCGGATCATCAACCAGACCAACGGGGTGACCCCGCGCCGCTGGCTGAAAATGGCGAACCGCCCGCTGGCCGGGCTGATCACCGACAGCATCGGCGACGGCTGGGAAGATGATCTTGACCGGCTGCGCGATCTGGAACCGCATATCCGGGACGCAGGCTTTCGCAGCGCCTTCGATGCCGCCAAGCGTGCCAACAAGGTGCAGCTTGCCGCCTGGATCAAGGGCAGCTTCGGCATCACCGTCAGCCCCGACGCGATGTTCGACGTGCAGATCAAGCGTATCCATGAATACAAGCGCCAGCTGCTGAACATCCTGGAAACCGTGGCACAGTGGCATGCCATCAAGACCAATCCCGGGGCCGCCCGGGTGCCGCGCGTCAGGATCTTCGGCGGAAAATCCGCGCCGGGCTATGCGGCGGCAAAGGAAATCATTCATCTGATCAATGATGTGGCATCCGTTCTTAATGCTGATCCTGAAACACGCGATCTTCTGGCTGTCCTTTATCCTGAAAACTACAATGTCTCGATGGCGCAGCGTCTGATTCCGGCCGCAGACCTGTCAGAACAGATTTCCACGGCCGGAATGGAAGCCTCGGGCACGGGGAACATGAAGTTCATGCTGAACGGCGCGCCCACCATCGGCACGCTGGACGGCGCGAATGTGGAGATTCTGCACGAGGTCGGGCCTGAGAACTTCTTTCTGTTTGGCCTGACGGCGGAAGAGGCGGTGAAGCGCCGCGAGGACCCGGATCAGTCGAGGAGGGCGATCGAAGCCAGCAAGCCCTTGCAGGATGTGCTGCAGATGGTGGCCGAAGGCACCTTCAGCCCGGATCAGCCGGACCGCTATCACGGGCTGGTTCACCGTATCTGGCACCACGACTACTTTCTGGTTGCCGCCGATTTCGATGCCTATCACGCGGCGCAGGGCCTGGCCGGCGCGGCCTATGCCGACCGGGACCGCTGGGTGCGGATGGCGGCGATGAATACGGCGCGGGCCGGATTCTTTTCCTCGGACCGGACAATCCGTGGTTACATGCGGGATGTCTGGTCGGTTGACCCGGCGTTTTGAACCAAAGGAAGACCGGCATGGCCAAAGGTGCCCAGGCTGCCCTGATCGACACGGCGACCGCGCAGGCCCTGGCCGGGGGGGCGCATGGAGACCCGTTTTCGGTGCTGGGCCTGCACCGGCGGGGCAAGCGCTGGGTGCTGACGGCCTTTGTGCCGGGGGCGGAACGGCTGGAGGTGATCGCAACCAAACCGGTCGCCGCCAGCCCGGTGGACGGGGTGCCGGGCCTGTTCGTGGCCAGCCTGGCCCGCCGCGAGCCTTATCGGCTGCGCGCCGCCAATGCCGGTGCGACATGGGAATTCGACGATCCGTTCCGCTTTGGTCCGGTTCTGGGCGAGATGGACGAATACCTGCTGGGCGAGGGCACCCACCGCCGCCTGTGGCAGGTGCTGGGCGCGCATGTGATCACGCACGAAGGGGTTGCGGGCACGCATTTCGCCGTCTGGGCCCCGAATGCGCGGCGCGTTTCGGTGGTGGGGGATTTCAACATCTGGGATGGCCGCCGCCACCCGATGCGGCGGCGCGGGGCAACCGGTGTCTGGGAAACCTTCATCCCCGGCCTGGGCGAAGGGACCACCTACAAATACGAACTGCGCGGCGCGGATGGCGGGCTTTTGCCGCTGAAGGCCGATCCGGTGGGCTTTGGGGCGGAACACCCCCCTGCCACCGCCTCGGTGGTGCGGGGCCTCGGCGCTGCGCCGTGGCAGGACGGCGACTGGATGGCGGGCCGGGCTGCGCGCCAGTCGATCGATGCCCCGATCTCGGTCTATGAGGTGCATCTGGGCAGCTGGCGGCGCGCGCCCGGCAACCGGATGCTGAGCTACCCGGAACTGGCCGAACAGCTGGTCGGTTACGCCGCTGACATGGGTTTCACCCATATCGAGCTGATGCCGGTTTCCGAATTCCCCTTTGACGGCAGCTGGGGCTATCAGCCGGTGGGCCTTTATGCCCCCACCATCCGGCACGGCACGCCGCCCGAATTCCGCGCCTTGATCGAGGCGGCCCATGCAAGGGGTCTGGGCGTGCTGCTGGACTGGGTTCCGGGCCATTTCCCGACCGATCCCCACGGGTTAAGCCAGTTCGACGGAACCGCACTTTACGAACATCAGGACCCGCGCGAGGGCTTTCATCAGGACTGGAACACGCTGATCTACAACTATGGCCGGGCCGAGGTTGCCAACTTCCTTGTGTCCAATGCCCTGTACTGGCTGGAGGAATATCACCTGGACGGGCTGCGGGTCGATGCCGTCGCCTCGATGCTGTACCGCGACTATTCCCGGGCCGAAGGGCAGTGGCTGCCCAATCGCGACGGCGGGCGCGAAAACTACGAGGCGATTGCCCTGCTGCAACGCATGAACGTCACCACCTATGGCGAAATGCCCGGCATCGTGACGGTGGCCGAAGAAAGCACGGCCTTTCCCGGCGTGTCGCGCCCGGTGAACCATGGCGGGCTTGGCTTTGGCTTCAAATGGAACATGGGCTGGATGAACGACACGCTGGGCTACATGAGGAAGGACCCGGTCCATCGCAGGTACCACCACCACCTGATGACCTTCGGCCTGCACTACGCCTGGTCGGAAAACTACATCCTGCCGATCAGCCATGACGAGGTGGTGCATGGCAAAGGTTCCATGCTGGACAAGATGCCCGGCACGGGGGATGACAGGTTCGCCAACCTGCGCGCCTACTACGGCTTCATGTGGGCGCATCCGGGCAAGAAGCTTTTGTTCATGGGCCAGGAATTCGCCCAGGGGCGCGAATGGAACCATGACCAAAGCCTGGACTGGCATCTGCTGGACATCCCCCTGCACAGGGGCATGCAGGCGCTGGTGCGCGATCTGAATGCCCTTTACCGCAGCACGCCCGCCCTGCATGTCAACGACACCCGCCCCGAAGGCTTCGCCTGGATCGAGGCGAACGATGCCGAAGCTTCGGTCTATGCCTGGGCACGCCTGGGGCGCGCCGAAGATGCGAAGGTGACGGTCGCTGTCAACATGACCCCGGTGGAGCGGACCTATCGCCTGGGCTTTCCGGCCCCCGGCGCGTGGGATGAGGTGCTCAACACCGATGCCGCCGTCTATGGCGGCGGCAACCGGGGCAACCTGGGCGGCATCCGGACAGAGCCGACACCGTGGAACGGCCAGCGCCAATCAGCGCTGGTCACGCTGCCGCCGCTTGCGACCGTCTTTTTCCGGCAGGGGTAGGGCGGGCATATCAGGCCGGGAGAAACCCGGAACCAGGGGGAGGATCACATGCAACCAAGACCGAATTCCCGGCTGTCCACACAGGCCATGGCCTTTGTCCTGGCAGGGGGGCGGGGAAGCCGCCTGAAGGAACTGACCGACCGCCGCGCCAAACCGGCGGTCTATTTCGGCGGCAAGACCCGGATCATCGACTTTGCCCTGTCGAATGCCCTGAATTCGGGCATCCGCAAGATGGCGATCGCCACCCAGTACAAGGCGCACAGCCTGATCCGCCACTGCCAGCGCGGATGGAGCTTTTTCCGCGCCGAACGCAACGAATATCTAGATATCCTGCCCGCCAGCCAGCGGGTCAACGAAAACAAATGGTATCTGGGCACCGCCGATGCGGTGACGCAGAACATCGACATCGTCGACAGCTACGGCATCAAATACGTGGTGATCCTGGCGGGTGATCACATCTACAAGATGGATTACGAGATCATGCTGCGCCAGCATGTCGAGACCGGCGCGGATGTGACCATTGGCTGTCTGACCGTGCCGCGCGCAGACGCCACTGCCTTTGGCGTGATGGATGTGGATCAATCCGGTCGCATCCTGTCCTTTCTGGAAAAACCGAAAGACCCGCCCGCGATCCCCGGCGATCCCGGCCATGCGCTTGCGTCCATGGGCATCTATGTCTTCAACTGGGATTTTCTGCGCGCCCTGCTGATCGAGGATGCGGAAGATGCAAATTCCAGCCATGACTTCGGCAATGATCTGATCCCCGACATCGTGAAGAACGGCAAGGCGATGGCGCACCGCTTTGCGGAATCCTGCGTCAAGTCGGGGCTGGAAAGCGAACCCTACTGGCGCGACGTCGGCACCATCGATGCCTTCTGGCAGGCCAATATCGACCTGACCGATTTCGTGCCCAAGCTGGACCTTTACGATACCGAATGGCCGATCTGGACCTATGCCGAAATCGTGCCACCCGCCAAGTTCGTGCATGACGAGGACGGGCGGCGTGGCATGGCGATATCCTCGCTGGTATCGGGGGATTGCATCGTCTCAGGCTCTGAGGTGCGCAATTCGCTGCTGTTCACGGGGTGCAGGACCCATTCCTTTTCGGCGCTGGAATATGTCGTGGCGCTGCCGCAGGTCATTGTGCACCGCAAGGCCCAGCTTAAGAACTGCGTCATCGACCGGGGCGTGATCATCCCCGAAGGTCTGGTGGTGGGCGAGGATCCGGTCGAAGACGAACGCTGGTTTCGCCGCACCGAGGCGGGTATCGTGCTGGTGACGCAGGATATGCTGGATGCACGGGCGGCAAAGCTTGGCTGAGGCGCCCGGGCCCGGCCCCGGGGGCCCTGCCCCCGGACCCCCGGGATATTTGTGAACAGAAAATGGGGTTTGGGCAGAGTGTCGCAGATCAGGGGCCGGGTGCTGTCGGTGGCGTCGGAATGCGTGCCGCTGATCAAGACGGGCGGGCTGGCCGATGTGGTGGGCGCCTTGCCTGCCGCGCTGGCAGGGCAGGGCTGGGACATGCGGGTGCTGTTGCCTGCGTACCGGTCCTTGCGTGCGGCGGCGGCGGGTTGGACGCGGCTTTGGGCGGCGGACGACCTGTTCGGGGGGCCGGGGCAGGTGCTGTCCGGGCAGGTGGCGGGCCTGTCCGTTCTGCTTCTGGATGCGCCGCATCTGTTTGACCGCGACGGCGGCCCCTATGCCGGGCCGGGCGGCGACTGGCCGGACAACCCGCAGCGCTTTGCCGCGCTGGGCTGGGCCGCCGCCGATATCGCGCGCCTGGGCCTCGGCGACGGCTGGCAACCGGATGTGCTGCATGCCCATGACTGGCAGGGCGGGCTGGCACCGGCCTATCTGCGCTATCGCGGTGCCGGGCAGGTCCGGTCCGTTCTGACCGTGCACAACATCGCCTTTCAGGGCTGGGCGCCCGCCGGGCTGCTGGGCGCGCTGCGCCTGCCGCCGGAGCAGTTCCATTCCGGCGCGCTGGAGTATTACGGCGGGCTGTCGGCGCTGAAGGCGGGGCTGGTGACGGCGGATGCGATCACCACGGTTTCGCCCACCTATGCGGCCGAGCTGATGCGCCCGGAATTCGGCATGGGCCTGCAGGGGGTGATCGCGGCGCGGGCGGGTCAGATGACGGGCATCCTGAACGGGGTGGATACCGATGTCTGGTCGCCCGAGACCGACACGGGCATCATCCCTTATTCTGCCCGCACGCTGAAGCGCAAGGCGCTGAACCGCGCGGCACTTGAGGCTGCGTTCGGCCTGACGGTGCCCGGCCCGCTGGCCATCATCGTCAGCCGCCTGACCGATCAGAAGGGGATCGACCTGATCCCCGGCGCGATGCCCGCCTTTGTCGAGGCAGGCGGCGGCCTTGTGGTGCTTGGCAGTGGCGATCCGGCGCTGGAGGTGGCGATGCGCGGGCTGGCCGCGCGCTTTCCGGGCCGCGTGGGCGTACGGATCGGCTATGACGAGGCGATGAGCCACCGCCTGTTCGCGGGCGGCGATGCGGTGCTTGTCCCGTCGCGCTTTGAACCCTGCGGGCTGACGCAGATGTACGGGTTGCGCTATGGCACGCTGCCGGTGGTTGCGGCGACGGGCGGGCTGGCGGACACCGTCATCGGGGCCACCCCCGCGACGCTGGCCGCCGGGGTGGCCACTGGCATTGTCTTTGCCCCGGCCGATGCGCTGGGGCTGGCGCTGGCGCTTCGCCGCCTGACCGGGCTTTATGCAGACCGTGAAACCTGGGTGCGCCTGCAACGCAACGCCATGAAGCACCCGGTCGGCTGGGCGGCCCCGGCCGCCGCCTATGCCCGGCTTTACGAAGGGCTGGCCGGATGACGCCGCCTTTGGCCGACAAGCCCGCCCGCCAGACCGGACCGGCCACGGCAGCGGGCCGGCCCTTTCCCATGGGGGCAAGCTTTGACGGCGATGGCGTGAACTTCGCGGTCTTTTCAGCCCATGCCGAACGGATGGAACTGTGCCTGTTCTCGCCCGACGGGCGCAAGGAAACCGCGCGCCTGCCGTTCCGCGACCGCGACGGCGACATCTGGCATCAACGCGTGCCGGGGCTGATGCCGGGCGCGCTGTACGGCCTTCGCGCCCATGGGCCCTACCAGCCCGAGGCTGGCCACCGCTTCAATCCCAACAAGCTGCTGATCGATCCCTATGCGCGCGCCCTCGAGGGGCGGCTGCGCTGGTCGGACGCGCTGATGGGCTACAAGGTGGGCAGCCCGCGCACTGATCTGTCCTTCGATACCCGCGACAGCGCCTTTGCCATGCCCAAGTCGGTGGTCATCGACCCTGCCTTTCACTGGGGCAAGGATGCAGCACCACAGACCCCGCTGACCGCGACGGTGATCTACGAGGCGCATGTCAGGGGCCTGACCGCCCTGCATCCGGGCGTGCCCGCCCCGCTGCGCGGCACCCTGCCGGGTCTGTGCGCCGATCCGGTGCTGGAACATCTGGTCCGGCTGGGCGTCACGGCTATTGAGCTGATGCCGGTGCAGGCCTTTGTCGATGACCGTTTCCTGGTGGCGCGCGGCCTGCGCAACTACTGGGGCTATCAGACCATCGGCTTTTTTGCGCCCGAGCCGCGCTATCTGGGGCGGGGCGGCATCCGCGACATGCAAAGCATGGTCCACCGCTTTCATTCTGCCGGGATCGAGGTGATCCTGGATGTGGTTTACAACCATTCGGGCGAAGGCGACGCGCTGGGGCCGACGCTGAGCTTTCGCGGGCTGGACAACCGCAGCTACTACCGGCTGGCGGACGGGGGGCGAACCTATGTGAACGACACCGGCACCGGCAACACCCTGAACCTGACCCACCCGATGGTGCTGCGCATGGTGATGGACAGCCTGCGCTACTGGGTGGAAACCTTTCACATCGACGGCTTCCGTTTTGATCTGGCCAGCGTGCTGGGCCGCGAGGCGCAGGGCTTTGACCCGCAGGGCGGCTTTTTTGACGCGATCCTTCAGGACCCGGTGCTGGCCCGCGTCAAGCTGATCGCCGAACCTTGGGACATCGGGCCGGGCGGCTATCAGCTGGGTGCCTTTCCGCATCCCTTTGCCGAGTGGAACGACCGGTTCCGCGACGGCGTGCGCCGCTTCTGGCGCGGTGACGCCGGACTGACGCCAGAGCTTGCCAACCGCCTGCTGGGGTCATCCGACCGCTTCGATCATTCGGGGCGCGCCGCGACAGGTTCGGTCAATTTCATCACCGCGCATGACGGCTTTACCCTGCAGGACCTTGTCAGTTTCACCGTCAAGCGCAACCTTGCCAATGGCGAGGACAACCGCGACGGACATGGCGAAAACCATTCCGACAACCTTGGCATCGAAGGGCCGACGGATGATCCGGCCGTTCTTGCCGCCCGCGCCCTGCGCAAGCGCAACCTGCTGGCCACGCTGATGCTGGCGCAGGGGGTGCCGATGCTGCTGGCGGGGGACGAGATGGGCCACAGCCAGCAGGGCAACAACAATGCCTATGCCCAGGATAACGAAACCACCTGGATCAACTGGGACAGGGCCGATTCTGACCTGACGGCGTTTGTCGCCCGCCTGACGGCGCTGCGCCGCGCCCATCCGGTGCTGCGCCAGAAGCGCTTTCTGCATGCGCGCCCGCGCGCTGCCGACGGCCTGCCCGACGTGACCTGGCGCAGGGCGGACGGCGGGGTGCCGCGCCCGCAAGACTGGCACGATCCCGCCTTCCGCTGCCTGGGCGTGGAACTGCGCCAGGCGGCCGAAGATGCGGACGGCGGGGCAGACGCGATCTTTGCGGTGTTCAACAGCGGGTCGGCACAGGACGTGATGCTGCCGCGAACGGCACCGGGCTGGCGCCTGATCCTGGACACCACCCGCCCTGCGGCGGCACCGGCGGATGCAAAGGCGGTGGTTGCGGCCCCTGCCCATTCCGTGCTGGTGTTTGAAGCTGTCACCCCTTCGGGGTTTTCTGCGGAAGGAAGGCCATGAGCATCGAGATTGTCAGCACAGCCCCGATCGCCGGGCAGAAACCCGGCACCTCGGGTCTTCGCAAGAAGACGCCTGTCTTCATGGGGCCGCATTATCTGGAAAACTTCGTGCAGGCGATCTTCGATGTGGTGGGCGCGCGGGGCAAGACCTTTGTTCTGGGCGGGGACGGGCGCTATTTCAACGACCGGGCCGCGCAGGTGATCCTGCGCATGGCGGCGGCCAACGGGGCGGCGCGGGTGATTGTGGGGCAGGGGGCGATCCTGTCCACCCCGGCGGCCAGCCACCTGATCCGCCTGCACGGGACCGATGGCGGGCTGATCCTGTCAGCCAGCCACAACCCCGGCGGCCCTGCGGAAGATTTCGGGCTGAAGTTCAACATGCCCAATGGCGGCCCCGCGCCGGAACCGGTCACCGAGGCGATCTTTGGCCGCACCGCAACGCTGAGGGAATACCGCATCCTTGCGGCGCAGGACGTTGACCTGACCGCAATCGGGCGCGTTGCCTTTGGGGAGATGACGGTTGATGTGGTTGATCCCGTTGCAGATTACGCCGCGCTGATGGAACAGCTGTTCGATTTTCCGGCGATCCGCGCGATGTTCGCCGCCGGATTCCGCATGCGCTTTGACGCGATGTGCGCCGTGACCGGCCCCTATGCGCGTGAGATTCTGGAAACCCGGCTGGGGGCCGCGCCCGGAACCGTGATCAACGCCACGCCTTTGCCCGATTTCGGCGGGTTGCACCCCGATCCCAACCCGGTCTGGGCCAAGGCGCTGATGGACGGGATGTTCGGGCCGGACGCCCCCGATTTCGGGGCGGCATCCGATGGTGACGGCGACCGCAACATGGTGGTGGGGCGCGGCATCTACGTCGCTCCCTCCGACAGTCTGGCGGTGCTGGCCGCCAATGCCACCCTTGCCCCCGGCTACCGCGCCGGGCTGAAGGGGGTGGCCCGGTCGATGCCCACAAGTGCGGCGGTGGACCGGGTGGCAGAGGCGCTGGGCATTGGCTGCCACGAGGTGCCGACGGGGTGGAAGTTCTTCGGCAATCTGCTGGATGCGGGCAAGGTCACGCTCTGCGGCGAGGAAAGCTTTGGCACCGGGTCGGACCATGTCCGCGAAAAGGACGGGCTCTGGGCCGTGCTGATGTGGCTGAACATCCTGGCGGTGCGGAAGGAAAGTGTTGCAGACATCCTGACCTCGCACTGGTCATCCTTTGGCCGCAACTACTATTCCCGCCATGATTTTGAGGCGGTTGACGCGGCAAAGGCCGATGCCATGGTCACGGCGCTGCGCGGCATCCTGCCGGACCTGGCCGGGCAGCACCTGGATGACCTGACCATCCTGTCAGCCGGTGAGTTCGCCTATACCGACCCGGTGGATGGATCGGTCAGCCAAAGGCAGGGTGTCCGGATTCTGTTCACCGACGGCAGCCGCATCGTGCTGCGCCTGTCAGGCACCGGCACCGAAGGGGCAACGCTGCGGCTGTATGTGGAACGGTACGAGGCCGATCCGAACCGCCTTGATCTTGACCCGCAGCTTGCCTTGGCCCCGGTCATTCAGGCGGCGCACAGCCTTGCGCGGATCAAGCAATACACCGGGCGGTCGATCCCCGACGTGATCACGTAAGGGCGCAAACCCGCCGCGCGCCCGAACCGCGCGGCCCGGCGCATGTCACCATCCATGGAGGCCATGGCCGCATCACGACCCGCCACCACCGGGTCAGCCATGACGCCGGCGGGCGCAAGGGTGACCGGCGCGCGCCCGTTGAGCCGGAAACCGCCTGCACCGGATGCCGGACGTGGTCTTTCACGATGACCCGGCGCGCCGGCAAACCGGGACAGGTCCGAAAGATAGTCCACAATCCAGCGCGTGGCCATGAACCTGATCCGGGCAGCGCCGGGACATGACTGCCGCACATCCAAGGGCAAGGCCGCAGCCCAAGATCAGAACCATCCTGAAGCCATCATCCCTTGGGCGGCACGATGACCGTCAAGCGCTTCCCCCTGCGCAAGCGGGAATGCGGTTGTGCGCCATGGTGCTGTCGCTTCAGGGCGTGACAGGGCCAAGACGGGATGGTCAGATGCCAGCGGGAATCACCACGCGGGGACGACATGACGCAAGATTTCTTCCGGCCGGTTTCGGGCTTTGATCTGCCGCGTTTCGCCGGAATTCCGACCTTCATGCGCCTGCCGCATGTCGGGCTGGATGACCCGCGGATTTCCCAGGTGCAGGTCGGACTGATCGGCGCGCCGTGGGACGGGGGCACCACCAACCGCCCAGGCCCGCGCCACGGGCCGCGCCAGATGCGGGATCTGTCCACGATGATCCGGGCGGAAAACGGCAGCACCCGGGTGCGGCCCTTTGATCTGGTGCGCTGTGCCGATCTGGGGGATGTCGCCCCCAATCCGGGGGACCTGATGGATTCGATGGCGCGGATGACGGCGTTTTACGCCCGTGTGAAGGCGCAGGGCATTGTGCCGCTGACCGCAGGGGGGGATCATCTGTGTACGCTGCCGATCCTGCGCGCCCTGGCCGGGGATGCGCCGCTGGGCATGATCCATTTCGACAGCCACACGGACCTTTTCCACAGCTATTTCGGCGGCACGATGTATACCCATGGCACGCCGTTCCGCCGCGCGGTCGAGGAAGGGCTGCTCGACCCAAGGCGCGTCTGCATGATCGGCATCCGTGGCCCGGCCTATGACCGCGAGGATCGCGATTTCGCCGATGCGGTTGGCATCCGGGTGATCCCGGTGGAAGAGCTGTTCGCGCGCGGCACCGATGATGTCATGGCCGAAGCGCGGGCGATTGCCGGGCAGGGCGATACCTATGTCAGCTATGACATCGACTTTGTCGATCCGGCCTATGCGCCGGGCACCGGCACGCCCGAGATCGGCGGCCCGACCAGCTGGCAGGCGCTGCAGGTGGCGCGCGGGCTGAAGGGCGTGAGGGTGGTGGGGGCCGATCTGGTCGAGGTGTCGCCGCCCTTCGATCCCTCGGGCGGGACAGCCTTTCTGGGGGTCACGCTGATGTTCGAGATGCTGTGCATCATCGCCGACCGCCTGGCGGCGGATGCGGCCAGGACCGGCGCGGCATGACCGTCTGGCACCCTTCACCCATCGGGGCCGGGCGAAGTGCCGGCCCTTTCCCCTGTCCTGACCGAAAGAAGACCGATGTTGCCTGATCTGATCGTGACCAATGCCCGTGTGCTGACCATGGATGACGCCAACCCGCGGGCCGAAGCGGTGGCGATTGCCGGCGGCAGGATTCTTGCCGTCGGCCGCCGTGCCGCAATCGAGGCGCTGGCAGGCCCCGCAACCCGGATGATCGACGCGCAGGGCCGCACGGCTTTGCCCGGCTTTTTCGAAAGCCATCTGCATCTGGTGCTGGGCGGGGCCGAGCTGGCGCATCTGCAACTGGGCGGTATCTATGGGGCCGAACCGCTGGGGGCGGCCTTTCGCGCCTATGGCGCTGCCAATCCCGGCAAACCGCTGCTGATGGCGCAGGGCGCGGATTATGCGATGTTCGGCGGGCGGCCGATCACGCGGCAGGACCTGGATGCGATCATCGCCGACAGGCCCGTGGCAATGACGGCCTATGACCATCATACGGTCTGGGCCAACACGGCGGCCCTTGCGGCGGCGGGCCTGCTGCAGGGGGCAGCGATGCCGGCGGGCCATGAGGTGGTGATGGGTCCCGACGGGCTGGCGTCGGGCGAGCTGCGCGAGTTCGAGGCGTTTGCGCCGGTGATCGCGCTGGGGGGGGAGCTGCGCCTCAATCTTGGCATCGCCACCGGGGGCGAACCCGACCCCTGGCCTGTCGAGGCAGAGCGTGCCATTGACCGCGCCAAGATCGCGCGCGGGCTGGCGCATTGCGCGGCGCATGGCATCACCTCGATGGTGAACATGGATGGCAACCGCTACACGCTGGAATTGCTGCGCGAGCTGCGCGACGCGGGCGGGCTGACGGCGCGCGTGAAAGTGCCGTTCCATTTCAAGCCGACGATGGATCTGTCCGAACTGGACCGCGCCGTGGCCATGACGCGGGACTATGACGATGACTGGTTGCAGTCGGGCTTCGTCAAGATGTTCATGGACGGGGTGATGGACAGTGGCACGGCCTATCGCCTTGATGACTATCCGGGCCAGCCCGGACACCGGTCTGCCCCGCTGTTCGGGCCGGACCGGTTCAAGGCGATTGCCACCGAGATTGACCGGCGCGGGTTGCAGATTGCGGTGCATGCGATCGGGGACGGTGCGGTGCGGGTGACGATCGACGGCATTGAGGCGGCGCGGCAGGCCAACGGGCCGCGCGACAGCCGTCACCGGATCGAGCATATCGAACTGATCGACCGGGCCGATGTGCCGCGCCTGGGGGCGCTGGGCATCGTGGCGTCCCTTCAGCCGTCGCATCCGCCGGGCGCGATGGACTTTCCGCTGTTTCCGTCGCTGGACAAGGTCGGGCGCAACCGCTGGCCTGACAGCTTCCGGGTGCGGACCCTGGCCGAGGCCGGGGCACCGCTTGCCTTCGCCTCGGACTGGCCGGTGACGGATGTCGCGGTGCTGCGCAACATCCAGGCCGCGCTGACACGGGTGCCCTATGAGGGGGCAGAGGACGAACGGGTGGGGCTGATGGCAGTGCTGCGGGCCTGTACGGCGGGCGGAGCCTGGGCTGCGCACCGCGAAGGCGTGACGGGGCGGCTGATTCCCGGCCTTGCGGGCGACCTTGTCGTGCTGGGCGGTGATATCGAAGCGACCGATCCGCAGGACGTGGGCCGCATGGGCATAGCCCTGACTGTCTGCGGGGGCCGGGTTACCCATCAGGCCTGACGCGGGAATCACGGGTCCGGGGGTGAAGGGGCACCTTCGGACGGCGCGGTGCCCGATTCTGGCAGGCCGTGGCGGCTGCGGCTGCCTGAAGGACCAAGAGTTCCTTTTGTTTGCAAAGAGTTGCCAGAAATCTTTCGGGGGAGGTGCTTTTTCTGCTTGCGGCCCCCGGAAGCTTTCCCTAAACAGCGCGTCATCGAAACGGACGGGGCAGCGGCAACGCGGAACAGGCCGGTTCGGGGTTGGCGGCAACGCTGACGTACGGACTTCTGGGGACTGTTTTGGTTGGTTGCACCATGTATGTGGTGTGGCTGGCTGGTGTTTGTCCTTGTGTTCTTTGACAGTTGTGGATGAAGAAGGGATATGCGGGCGGTTTGGTCGTTTCGGCGGCGGATCGCGAGCATATCGGCCTGCTAGGGGTTCAGGCCCCGATGATGCGGGTGTCAGCTTCGCTGTTTTTGCTGGGTTGTTTTCGGACGGCCTGGC
>JADCEL010000034.1 GCA_020250125.1 Rhodobacter sp. | reverse complement strand
TGACACGACGAACACATGACGCAGGCGCATGCCCTTCAACCAAACCGGCCAAATAAGCAGAGCCATCGTTGCTGTCGCAGGGAAACCGTCCCGGCTCGCCGACTATTTCAGCGGCCTGCTAGGAATGACTCGCCCGTTCTCAGGCGCATTGATGTCGATACCGCGCCGCGCGAACTCGTCGATGTGCTGCTTCGGCATCTCATGGTGCCACTCCTTATCGCGTCTTTTGCGACATTTTTCCGTTGTGCACGTATCCGTACCCGCCTGATCTCTTGCCTGCGCGCCCGTTTGGGCCTGCTGGATAGGTGTGCTTCCAGGCAAGGATACCACACCGACAGCCGCCCCGGCTCCCGCTGCCGCCGGCGCCTGCGTCATCAATCCGCGCACACCTTGCGCGATGCCCGCCCCAACACGCGCCCAGAAAGGCCATGTCGGAGGTGCGACCAAGGCAAGCGGCCCGGCCATCAGCTTAGTGTTTCCATAGCGACGATGGTGTCGAACAGAATGCGGACGCGGTCGTCAGGCGTGATGTCCACAGTGCTGTCCTGAAACATCTCGCGCACGCCAGGTGCATCGAGCACACGCCCGCGCGTCATCAGTTGCAGGTAGGCCCAGCGGCAATGCGCGCCTTCCTGCTCGATCCCAAGCGCGACGGCTTCCGCGACCGTGCTCTGGCAGAATGCGGCGAGGCCTGCCGCACCGAGTCGGATGCTCGGTTCGTTCGCATAGGTGGTAAGATAATCCGCCACGCGCACAGCCATGACAGCCTCGCGCTGATGCTGCATCCCCGCCATCTGCTCCGGCGAGAACCGCAGCATGCCCGGCGCAGCCGCCGGCAGCCCGGCCGGACGCGGCGCGGCCATCAGCCGGCCGAGGTCGGTCGCGTCGAATGCGAGGCCTGTCGCCGCACCAAGGAAGCGCGCCTGTTGCGGCCCTTCCAGCAGCGGCAGCAAGCCGCCGAGCACGTTTGGGTCCCAGTGCCGGAACAGCACGGTCTCGAAGGAAGGCAATGAGAGCGAAGGCTCTGCCATCGCCGGGGAAGCGATCAAGCGCATCGCCGCCCTCTATGCCGTGGAAAAAGAGGCGCGCTATAAATCCGCCGAAGAACGCATTACCCTGCGGCAGGCAAAGGCAAAACCGGTCTTTGACGATCTGGAGGCATGGCTGTCGCAGCAATTGCCCAAGATTTCCGGCAAGTCAAACTTGGCAGCAGCCATCCGCTATGCGCTCGGCCGCATGCCAAAGGCCCGGGCATATCTCGACGATGGCAAGCTGGAGCTGGACAACAATATCTGCGAGCGCTCAATCAGACCGGTGACACTCGGGCGCAAGAATTATCTGTTCATGGGGTCAAAGGGAGGCGGCGACGCGGCCGCAATCGCCTAAAAGCTCATTGAAACCTGCCGCATGAACAGTGTCGATCCCGAAGCCTGGCTGCGCTGGCTCCTCGCCCGCGTCGCAGATCACAAAATGCCCCATATCGACGAACTGATGCCCTGGAACTGGACGCCTCAATAAGTCAACGCCAGTCAGACCGGACGGATACGAACGACCAGCATCCCGAGCAGCAGGAAGGTGTTGAAGACGACGAAGATCGTCTCCAGCCAGTTTCCGCCAACGATGGAGACGGTTCCTTCGTCAAACCCCGCATGGAGCTGCGGAACAATCGAACCGAAGAGCCGCGTCAGGACGCCTGTCGCGTAGTCTTCGTTGATTCCGGTCGGAACGAAAAGCTCATCGAACTCCATGCTCTGCGTCCTCCGTGTCCTGGTAGCCTGACCAGGTATTCGCGTGGACCAACATGATCCGCGACCCGGCGGGCACGGTGGTTTGAAAGAGGATTTCGCCATAGTCGGTTTCGAGAGCGCGACCGATGGGGACCATCTGACCTCGCTTTTCAGCCAGGATCGTCCAGACCAGGACGGCCCCATCTTCATTGCACTGTGCTTGGGCGGCGTCGAATTTGGGTTGCCGCGAAGGCTTTCTTTTGAGAACTGTGACCTCAGCCATTGGAACCTCTCTGACAGGTTGCAGGGTTAGTGGCGTTGGCGCGCTCGAACGCGCCAGCGTCACGACAACCTTATCCGCAAAAACACATGTTGGAAAGAAAAAACGTTGAAAATCAACGGTTTAATCCTGACTTGGGATTAGACAGGCGTAGCCCGATAAGGGTATGATTTCCTTGTATTTCAACCTTGGGCGGAGTCTGGGGCCGGTGGTGATGGACCGTAGTCCCCGTCGGCGAAGGCAAATCGGGAGAGGCCAGAAAGGTCGCGGGCAACGAGTTCAAGAAGCCAGAGAAGTTCCGGTTCTTCGCCGGGTTCCGTCAGTTCCGCCGTCAAAGTTGCATAGTGCCGGAGCTGATCCAAGGAGATCGCCTCGCCAAACTTGGTCTGAAGAGTGAAGAACGCATTCAGGGCCGCGATGGCATAGCTCGCGCGTTCAGTGCGGGGTGTCGGCATAGGTGATCCAGTGAAAAGTTGGTGCAAGTCGCAGTCGAAGTGCCCATGAATAAGGGCAATCACATCGCTTGGAATTGCCCGCTTGCCGTTCTCGAAGTCCTGATATGTTCTGCGGCTAACCCCCAAAAGGTTGGCCATCTCCGCCTGGGAGCGCTTGTTGTCCTTCCTGATCCTCTTCAACCCATCGTGCGGCCTACACCGGGCAAGGCGGTGCTCGCGCTCTTCTTGCCGAAGCTGAATTTCGTGCTCCAGCTCCAGCTCCACTTCAGAGGGGCGGTCGGGTCCGAACTTGTAGGCTGTCGAGTTCGTCATGAGTAACTCCTGCGAATATGCGCAATATATGACGCATTGATCAGCTTGTGAACCCTTTTCGACGCATTGTCTTGAGGAAGTGTGAAGTTGCTGCTACAAGCAGAACGACGCGGCACGGAGCGGTGCATGGAAAATCTGGTTGAAACGGGGCAGACCCCTGAGCAGTGGAGCGCTGCCCTGCTTGCAAGGGGAATTCGTCTTTCGCCCCGCACATTACGGCAGACAGCGCGAAAGTACGGCACCTATTATGCAATGGGCCGAACTATGCTGCTGCTTGGTGAACACATCGAAGCGATGTTGAAGGCCGAAGCGCAACGTGATGCGGCAGAACGATCAAAGATCTCAGCCGAAGGGCAGAGTGCTGACTGATGGCAAACCCACGCGCCACTCTCAAGCAGTCCGACCTCACCCGCTACGCCAAAGCGTTGCGGGCGGCGGGCATTGCGGAATGGCGCGTAGAAGTTTTGCCCACCGGCAAGCATATCATCATTGCCGGAAAGGTGGATGAAGCTACCGCCGGACCCGATCCCGATGAGCTGCTGAAGTGACGCGGCGTAAGAACCCCTATCCCGGTGTTCGCAAAAACATCGTCAAGGGCCGCATCTACTGGAAGTTCGAGGCAGGCAATTTCCGCTGCAACATCCCTGGCCCATACGCCAGCCCGGCGTTTCTGGCTGCTTACGAGGCCGCTCTGAAAGGTGCGAAGGCCCCGGCATCGACCGCCGCGCCGGATACGGTGGCTTGGCTGATCGAGCAATACCTCTCCAGCCTGAAGTACCTGAACCTCTCGTCGTCACGCAAACGCAGCATCCGGGGCGAACTGGATTGGCTGCGCAGTACCGCTGGAAAACATCATTATGTCCGCCTTGAGGTGCGCCACATCGAGGCCCTGATGGCGAAGAAGACCGGGCCGCAGGCGCGGAACACGGTTAAGAAAAACCTGTCGATGCTGTTCAATTTTGCCGCGAAGAAGCTCGGCTACACCGGCCCCAAGCCGGCGCGTTTCGCAGAAAAGATGAAGACCAACCCGGACGGATACCATACGTGGACCGATGCCGAGGTGGACAGATTCTTGTCCCGGCATCCTGCGGGATCAAAGGCTCGGTTGGTGTTGCTGTTGGCCCTGAACACCGGGATGGCTCGCACGGACCTCAGCAGAGTGGGTTGGCAGCATGTAACCCTGAAAGACGGTAGGGCACGGATTGCCTACAAGCGTGCCAAGACTTCTGTAGCCGCCGACTTGCCGATCCTTCCTGAGCTGGCTGAAGAATTGGCGAATCTCCCAAAGGATCGGCTGCTATTCGTTACCCAAGAGGCGCGGCCGATAGGATACATACCCGAGACGCTCGGCAATTGGTTCCGTCAGCGATGCATTGAAGCACAGGTCCCCGGCTCTCTACACGGGTTGCGCAAGGCCGGAGCTACCAGACTAGCAGATGCAGGAGCGACGAATTGGGAGATCGCGTCCTATCTGGCGCACAAAGATACCAAGCAGGCGGATATGTATACGAAGAAGGCGAACAGGGCTAAACTGGCAGACAGTGGGTTCGCCAAACTGGGAAATGTGTCCAACTTCCCTTCCGCGTTGGACAGAAAGGCAGGAAATGACGATGAATAACAACAGCTTGCAGGAAGAAGTGGCAGCCCGTAGGGGAGTCGAACCCCTCTTCCCAGGTTGAAAACCTGGTGTCCTAACCGATAGACGAACGGGCCACAATCGCTCTGGCGCGGTGTTTAGGCGAGGTGCGGAACAAGCGCAAGACGATTCTTGCCGCCTGTTGCGGGGCGCGGCGCGTCACGCCCTTGCGGCGTCTTCCAGCCGCAGTTGCACCTTGCTGCGGCCGTTCCAGTGGCTGATTTCCAGCCGTCCGGCCAGGTGGAACCGCTGCGCGCCGGGCTGGGCCAGCACCGGCCCCAGCGCCGTGTCAAAGGCGCCAAAGGCGATGGCCTCCAGCGGCGGGCCCATGCCATCGCTCAGGGTCAGCCGCAGATGGGTTTCGCCGACACGGCGGGCGCTGACGGCCTGATCGGCAAAGGCAAAGCGCGGGGCGGGGGCCGATGCGCCAAAGGGGCCGGCCGCCTCCAACTGGTCGACGAGCTGCGCGGTGGCGGCCCCGGTCATCAGCAGCCCGTCCAGCCGCAGATCGGCCGCCCCGCCGCGCCCTGCGCCCTGGCGCGCCAGCAACTCGCCCAGCCGGGCCATGGCCGCTTCGATCCGGTCTTCCTCCACCGTCAGCCCGGCGGCCATGCGGTGCCCGCCACCCCGCGTCAGCAGCCCTTCTGCTGCCAGCCGCTGCACCGCCGCGCCAAGGTCCACGCCAGAGACAGAGCGGCCCGATCCCTTGCCGATGCCGCGCTCCAGCCCGATCACCACGGCGGGGCGGTTTGTCGCCTCTTTCAGGCGCGCCGCGACAATGCCGACCACGCCGGGATGCCAGCCTTCCCCTGCCGCCCAGACCAGCGGCCCGTCCAGCCCGCGCGCCCCGGCCTGGGCCAGGGCCGCCTCGCGCACCCGCAGTTCGATGTCGCGCCGTTCGGTGTTCAGTTCGTCCAGCCGCGCGGCGATCGACGCGGCTTCGGCCGGGTCGCCGGTGGCCAGAAGGCGCGCCCCCAGGTCGGCCCGCCCGATGCGCCCGCCCGCGTTGACCCGCGGCCCCAGCAGAAAGCCAAGCGCATGGCAGTTCGGGGCACGGTCCATCCGCGCCACATCGGCCAGCGCCACAAGGCCCGGGCGCGCGCGCCGCGCCATCACCGTCAGGCCCTGACGCACCAGCGCCCGGTTGACGCCGATCAGCGGGGCCACATCGGCCACCGTGGCCAGCGCAACCAGATCCAGCATCCCCATCAGGTCCGGCCCCTGCAAGCCCGCGGCGCGCAGGCGGCGGTTCGCCTCGACCAGCAGCAGGAACACGACCGAGGCGGCGCAAAGATGCCCCAGCGTGCCGTCTTCGTCCTGCCGGTTGGGGTTCACCACCGCCAGGGCGGGGGGCAGGGTTTCAGCGCCCAGATGGTGATCCAGCACCACCACATCCGCGCCCGTGGCGGCTGCAATCGGCTCATGGCTCAGCGTGCCGCAGTCGACACACAGGATCAGGTCGTGGTCGCGGGCAAGCGCAGCCATTGCGGGCACGTTGGGGCCGTACCCTTCGTCGATGCGGTCGGGGATATACAGCGTTGCCTGTTGCCCCAGCGCGCGCAGCCAGATGATGAGCAGCGCCGAAGAGGCCCCGCCATCCACATCATAATCACCAAGAATGGCGATGCGCTGGCGGCTGTTCACGGCCCGCAGCAGCCGGTCTGCCGCCACCCCCATGTCGCGCAGCCCCATCGGGTCGGGCAGCAGGTCGCGCAGCTGCGGTGCCAGGAACCGCCCGGCATCGTCCGGGGCCACGCCACGCCGCACCAGGGTGCGGCACAGCGGCAGGGGCAGGCGCGTGATCTGCGCCATGGCTTCGGACAGCCGGTCTTCCTGCCCGGTCGGGCCGATCCAGCGCCGCCCGGTCAGCGAGGTTTCGACCCCCAGAAAGGCACGCTCCGGCGCGGCCCCGGTCATTTCACCGGGCTGCGGTATTCGATCCGGCGGACCGATCCGGTTTTGGACCGCATCAGGATCGTCTCCAGCGTGACCCAGCCCGGTTCGCGGCGGATGCCGTTCAGGATCGACCCCTGGGTCACGCCGGTGGCGGCGAAAATCACATCGGCGGTCACAAGGTCGTGCAGGGTATAGACCCGGTTCAGATCGCTGACGCCCGCCCTGGCCGCGCGCCCCCGTTCATCGTCGTTGCGAAACAGCAGCCTGCCATAGATCTGCCCGCCCATGCATTTCAGCGCGGCCGCCGCCAGCACGCCTTCGGGTGCGCCGCCCGTCCCCATGTACATGTCGATGCCGGTCTTGTCCGCCTCGGCGCAGTGGATCACCCCGGCCACGTCGCCATCGGTGATCAGCCGGATCGCGGCCCCGGTGGAGCGGACATCGCGGATCAGATCCTCGTGGCGGGGTCGTTCCAGGACGCAGACGGTGATGTCGGCGGCGGCGCAGCCCTTGGCACGGGCCATGGCCTGCACGCGTTCAACCGGGGTCATCGCCAGGGTCACGGTATCGGGCGGGTACCCCGGGCCGATGGCCAGCTTGTCCATATAGACATCGGGCGCGTGCAGCAGGGTGCCGCGCGGGGCCATGGCGATCACGGTCAGGGCGTTGGGCATGTCCTTGGCGGTCAGCGTGGTGCCTTCCAGCGGATCAAGGGCGATGTCCACGGCGGGGCCGGTGCCGCTGCCCACCTGTTCGCCGATGTAAAGCATCGGGGCCTCGTCACGCTCGCCCTCGCCGATCACGACGACGCCGGCGATGTCAAGCAGGTTCAACTGGTCGCGCATGGCATTGACGGCGGCCTGGTCGGCGGCCTTCTCATCCCCCCGCCCGATCCAGCCGGCCGAGGCCAGCGCCGCCGCTTCCGAAACGCGGGCCAGGCCCAAAGACAACATGCGGTCATGAAATTCGGTGGCGTCGGCCATGGCGGCATCCCTGGGGTTCTGGTTGGCCCCGGTCTAGCCATGCGCGCTGCCATCGGCAAGCCCGGTCGCGCCGGGGTGACGGGAAACGGGCAAGGTGCCGCCCGGCGGGCGACGGCGGCGGGGCCAAGGGGAATCAAGGGGTTGGCGGGGCACGTCAGGCAATCGTAAAGACTTCGGCAAGGTCGGTCAGAATAAGTGCGACAGCGGTGCAGGCCCGGCAGACAGGCGATGGCGCCGGGCGCACCGGACACAAGCCAGTGTTGCCTGATGCGCCTGCCTGCTTCACAAGTGACGGCGGCAGAAAACCGAAAACACGGGGAAGTCCGACATGGTTCTGGTGGCAGAGTTCCTTCGCCAAGTCGTCGCGACACACAAGACACAAAGGGCGACGGAACATTCCTATCGACCTGCGCTGAAGGCGCTGTTCGATGGCCTGCGCCCGGCAGAGATCACCGCAACCAACGAACCCAAACGCATCGCCTGCGGCGCGCCGGATTTCATCCTGCAAAGCGGCGACATCGCGGTGGGGTTTGTGGAGGCAAAGGACATCGGCCTTGACCTGCGCCAGATGAAAGACGCGAACCGGGATCAGCAGAAGCGCTACCTGGCGGCCCTGCCGAACCTGATCTATACCAACTGCCTCGATTGGGATTTCTACCGCAACGGGCAGTTGACGGCATCGGTCACGGTTGCCGACTACCTGATGGGCATTCAGCCAAAGCCCGATCAGTTTGCCACGCTGGAAAACCTGCTGCGCGACTTCATCGCGCAGCGCCCGCAGACCATCACATCGCCCAGGGTGCTGGCCGGAATCATGGCAGGCAAGGCCGGTCTGATCAAAGACGTGCTGCGCAATGCGCTGAAGGCGGATGCAGAGCTGCAATCGGAGCTGGGCGACCAGTTCAGGGCGTTCCGCGAACACCTGATCCACGACATCACGCCGGAAGATTTTGCCGACATCTACGCCGAAACCATCGCCTATGGCATGTTTGCCGCCCGTCTGCATGACCCGACGCTGGACAGCTTCAGCAGGCAAGAGGCGCTGGACCTGCTGCCGAAATCAAATCCCTTCCTGCGCAACCTGTTCAGCTATATCGCCGGGCCGAACCTGGATGACCGGATCAGATGGATCATCGATGATCTGGCCAAGGTGTTTCAGGCATCGAATGTGGCCAGGATCATGGAAGGGTTCGGCAGGCTGACCGGGCAGAATGACCCGTTTCTGCATTTCTACGAAACCTTCCTTGCCGCCTATAACCCGGCGAAGCGCAAGGCGCGCGGGGTGTGGTACACGCCCGAACCGGTGGTGAATTTCATCGTGCGCGCGGTGGATCAGGTGCTGCAAACCGAATTCGGCCTGGCCGATGGGCTGGCCGATACATCCAAGGTGACGGTGGATTGGGATACCGGGCAGGCGGACAGCAAGGGCAAGCCGGTCAAGATACGGAAAGAGGTTCACCGGGTGCAGATACTGGACCCGGCCACGGGGACAGGCACCTTTCTGGCCGAGGTGATCAAGCAGATCGCACCCAAGGTAAAGGGCATGGCCCCCGGCATGTGGAGCCAGTATGTCGAGCGTGACCTGATCCCGCGCGTGCATGGCTTTGAACTGCTGATGGCATCCTATGCCATGTGCCACCTGAAGCTGGACATGATCCTGACGGAAATGGGCTACAAACCCACCGGCACCCCGCCGCGCCTTTCGGTCTATCTGACCAATTCGCTGGAAGAAGGCGAGCCTGCAAACCAGTCACTGCCCTTTGCTCAGTGGCTGTCGAATGAGGTGAAAGCGGCGAATACGATCAAGCGCGACATGCCGATCATGTGCGTGATCGGCAACCCGCCCTACCTTGGCGAGGGCGGCAAATCCGAAGGCTGGCTGGGCAAGCTGATGGAGGATTACAAGAAGGAACCCGGCGGGATAGAGCGGTTGAAGGAACGCAACCCGAAATGGCTGAACGACCTGTATGTGAAGTTCATCCGGCTTTCGTCACACCTGATTGAAAAGAATGGCGAGGGGGTGCTGGGCTTCATCACCAACCACGGCTATCTGGACAACCCGACCTTCCGGGGGATGCGCTGGCATCTGCTGAAGACGTTTGACAAGATCTGGGTGCTGGATCTGCATGGCAATGCGAAGAAGAAGGAAGTCACGCCAGAGGGGAAGCCGGACAAGAATGTCTTTGATATTCAGCAGGGTGTGGCGATTATTATTGGGGTACGGAAAAAGGACGGTGGCAAAGGGCTGGCGCAGGTGCTGCACGGCGACCTTTGGGGCGAACGCACAGCGAAATATGCCGCATTGCAAGCGGCTGACCTGACGCCAGTGACGTTTTCGGCGCTGGAAAGCCCTGCACCACAGCATCCGCTGGTACGGCGGAATTACTCGACACAAGAGGTTTACGAAAAGGGCATTTCTGTCGCCGCACTTATGCCCGTGAATTCCGTTGGCATTGTAACGGCACGCGATGACCTGACAATCGACGAAAGCCGGGATCGTCTTTGGCAGCGGGTGCAGGATTTTGCCGCTATGGAGACGGAGGCTGCGCGCCGAAAATACGGACTTGGAGAGGATGTTCGAGACTGGAGGGTCGCATGGGCCCAGGATGACCTGAACCGCGAACTGACGCAGACAAAGCTGAGGCGTCTTGCCTATCGTCCCTTTGACACCCGCTGGATTTACTATTCAGCGAAATCCAGAGGATTCATCTGTTACCCGCGTGATGAGGTCATGCGCCATTTTGTTGCAGGGCCGAACTTTGGCCTTGCAACCGCACGCAGCAACAAGAATCCTTTGGCAGACCACTTCTTCATCACAGACATAATTATGGAAACGAAGTACGCAGAGAGCAGCACGCAGTCATGTGTCTTCCCCCTCTACCTCTACCCAGCCGAGCAAGACCTCGACCAATCCCGCCGCATCAACTTCGCCCCCAAACTCTACGCCCGCCTGCAAGCCCTTGCCACCCATCCCACCCACGGCACCCCGGATGAGGTGCAGGTGTTTGACTACATCTACGGTGTCCTGCACTGCCCGGCCTACCGCGCCACCTATGCCGAATTCCTGAAGATCGACTTCCCGCGCATTCCCTGGCCCGCCAGCCCGGACGCGTTCTGGGACGTCTCGGCCAAAGGCACCACCCTGCGCAAGCTGCATCTGATGGACCCCGCCACCATCGGCCCAACCCCCTATCCCTTTCAGGGTGATGGCGACGCAAAGGTGGAGGCACCGCGTTTTGCCGATGGCAAGGTCTGGATCAACCGGACCCAATACTTCGCCGATGTGCCCGATGTGTCATGGACATTTTTCATCGGCGGCTACCAGCCCGCGCAGAAATGGCTGAAAGACCGCAAGGGGCGCGCCCTGAGCTTTGACGATGTCAAGCACTATCAGAAGATCATCCGCATTCTGGCCGAAACCGACCGGATCATGCAGACCATCACCCTGACGCCTGGAACGAGCGACAAGGTCAAGGCCCGATCACCCGTGCCGTCCCCCTGATCATCCGCCATCTGGGCAAAAGTGGCCTTGCCCCCCCACGCGCTGGCCACGGTGGCACCCCCGTTACCGCCCTTTCCACACCGGGTCCCGCTTTTCGGCAAAGGCCCGCGCCCCTTCCAGTTGATCCTCGCTGGAATAAAGCCGGTCCACCGTGGCCAGCTGGCGCTTCGTCACCCGGTTCAGCGCGTCCTGAAACCGCAGCGCCTCGGCCTCGCGCACCACTTCCTTGATCGCGGCATAGACCAGCGGCGGCCCGCTTGCCAGAAGCCGCGCCAGGTCCCACGCTTTCGGCAGCAGACCGGCGGGCGTGGTGATTTCCTTCAGCAGGCCCCAGCGCAGGGCCTCTCCGGCGTCAAACCAGCGCCCGGTCAGCAGCAGGTCCATCGCCACATGATAGGGAATGCGCTTGGGCAGCTTGATGCTGGCCGCATCCGCCACGGTGCCCGACCGGATTTCGGGCAAGGCGAAGGTGGCGTTGTCTGACGCCAGGATCAGATCGCAGGACAGGGCAAGTTCCAGCCCCCCGCCGCAGCAGATCCCGTTGACCGCGGCGATGACCGGTTTGTTCAGGTTCGGCAATTCCTGCATGCCGCCAAAGCCGCCCACGCCATAATCGCCATCGACAGCATCCCCCGCCGCAGCCGCCTTCAGATCCCAGCCGGGGCAAAAGAATTTCCCGCCCTCGGCCCGCAGGATCGCCACCCGCAGGCTGTCCTCATCGCGGAAGGCGCGGAACACCTGCCCCATGATCCGGCTGGTCGCAAGGTCGATGGCATTGGCCTTGGGCCGGTCCAGCGTTACTTCCAGGATGGCCCCGTCCCGCCGCGTGCGGATCGGACCTTCGGTCGGGAACCCGGTCATTCTGTGTCCTCCCAGATTACGGCATCCGCCGCCACAGCGCCGCTTTCGCGCAGCATCAGCGGGTTGATCTCGATGTCCTGCAGGTGCGGGGCAGCCACCATCAGCGCCTGCAACGCCAGCGCCGCATCGACAAAGGCCGCAACATCGGCCTTCGCCCGGCCGCGATAGCCATCCAGCAACGGCCAAAGGCGCAGCGTTTTCAGTGCCGCCGCGATTTCGGCGCCCGTCACCGGTGCCACCAGCGTCACGCTGTCGGCCATAAGTTCGGCGGTGACCCCGCCCATGCCCAGCGTCAGCGTCACGCCATAGACCGGATCGCGGCGCAGGCCCAGCAGCACCTCTGCCACACCGCCCAAGACCATCTCTTCCGCCAGATAGCCCGCAGCACCCGGCATCGCGGCCTGCCCGTCCAGCGAGGCAAGGCCAAGCCGCACCGCGCCCGCCTCGGTCTTGTGGGCAAAGCCCAGCCCCTTCAGCGCCAGCGGCGCGGCCAGCGACGATGCCCTGGCCTGCACTTCGGCCAGGGTGGCCCCGGACACGCCGCGCGGCACGGCAACACCGGCCCCGGCCAGCATGGCCTTTGCCGCGTCTTCGGCAAGCATCCGTGCCTGTCCCCGCGACCAGGCCGCCACGGGCCGCCACCCGGCACGCGCGGGCGCAACCTGGGCCGCACGCAGCGCCCCCAGGGCGGTTTCCAGCCCCATCATCGCAACAACGCCATTGGCCAGCATCGCCCCGGCGCGGTCCTCGCCAAAGTTCTCGGGGATCGAAGAGACCGGAAAGGCGGGCTTGCCGGTCGCCGCCTGGGCGGCAACAATGGCATCCATCGCCGGCGCAAACGAGGCCCCGTCGCACCGGTCGGGGCGCGGCGGATCGATGATGAAGATGCCCGCGTCATAGCCGCCCAGCATCGTGGAAAAGACATCCGTGGTGCGCGGCCCGTCGCCCCAGATGAAGGTATGATAATCCAAGGGATTGGCGATCGCCACGATCGGCCCCAGAATCCCGGCCAGCCGTACCCGCTGTGCGTCACTGGGCGGCGGAAACACAATGCCGGCCGGGGCCGCCAGATCGGCCACCAGCCCCGCCTCACCCCCGGAACAGGACAGGGAACACAGACGCCGCCCCAGGCCCGGACCATGGACATGAAAGATTTTCAGCACTTCCAGCAGTTCCGGCAAGGTCGCCACCTCGGCCACGCCGGCCTGGCGCAGAAAGGCGCTCGATGCCGCCCCGCCCCCGGCAAGCGAGGCTGTGTGCGAGGCCGCCGCAGACCGCGCGGCTTCGGTCTTGCCGGATTTGATGCAGGCAATGCCCTTGCCCGCTGCCCGTGCCGCCCCGGCCAATGCGGCAAAGGCCGGTGCATCACCGATCCCCTCGACATAAAGCCCCAGCGCCGTCACCCGGTCATCGGCAAGCAGGGCACCCGCCAGGTCCGCCAGCCCGACCTGGGCGGCATTGCCCAGACAGGCGACATAGGCCACCGGCAGGCCCCGGCGCTGCATTGTCAGGTTGATCACGATGTTCGAGGATTGCGACAGCAGCGCCACCCCGCGCTCCACCCGGCGGCCGCCGTGCTGGTCCGGCCACAACAGCGCCCCGTCAAGGTAGTTGATCACCCCGTAACAATTCGGCCCCAGGATCGGCATGTCGCCCGCCGCCGCGACCAGCCGCGCCTGCAGGTCCGCCTCCCCCGCCTCGGTCCAGCCCGAGGCAAAGCAGATGGCCCCCCCGGCCCCCATCGCCGAAAGTCCGGCCACAACCTCCAGCGTTGCATGCCGGTTCACCCCGATGAACGTGGCATCCGGAATGCCCGGCAGATCGGCCAGCGAACGAAAGGCAGGAACGCCGCCAATCTGATCCCGTGTCGGGTGCACCGGCCAGACCGGCCCGGCAAAGCCCATCCGGGCGCATTGCTCCACCACATTCTGCGCCCAGCCCGATCCGAAGACGGCGATGGAGCGCGGGCGCAGCAGGCGGGACAGATCGCGCGTCATGCCCGCATCCCCGCGCGGATTGCGAGGCTGGGGGGGCTGTCTGCCCCCCCAGACCCCCCCGAGGATACTTGTGAACGGAAAATGAGGGGGGACATGCGCAGAGGAACACCCTGCCCCGAACGGAGCAGGGTGCCATTTCCCGTTACGGTCATCGGCGTCCCCGCCTGTACCGCCCGGCCATCATGGCAGCGCATGGTTAAGAAATGGTTAGCCGTCACACCCTGATCCATTTTCTGTTCACAAATATCCCACGGGGGTGCGGGGGTGTGAAACCCCCGCCCCGGCCGGTCACGCGCCCAGGGCCCGCAGCAGCTCGCGGCTGATGATGTGGCGCTGAATCTCGCTGGTGCCTTCCCAGATGCGTTCTACCCGCGCATCGCGCCAGATGCGTTCCAGCGGCAGATCCTCCATCAACCCCATGCCGCCGTGAATCTGGATCGCCTCGTCGGCGATAAATGCCAGCACCTCGGTCGCCTTCAGCTTGGCCATCGACATGTCGGCTTCGCTCACCGTGCCCCTGTCGAATTTCCACGCGGCTTCACGCGTCAGCAACTCTGCCGCCTTCAATTCCATCGCCATGTCAGCCAGCTTGAAGGACACGCCCTGAAACCTGCCGATCTGCTGGCCGAACTGGCGGCGCCCGGCGGCATAGGACATGGCATGGCCCAGCGCGCGTTCGGCACGGCCGAGGCAGGTGGCGGCCACCTGAAGCCGGGTTGCGCCCAGCCAGGTATTGGCCATCTCGAATCCTTTATGCGGCGCGCCCAGCACCTGATCCTGCGGCACGCGGCAATTGTCGAAATCCAGCACCGCATTGGTATAGCCGCGGTGGCTGACGTTGCGGTAGCCATCACGCACCGCAAAGCCGGGGGTGCCCTTGTCCACGAAGAAGGCGGTGATCAGCTTTTTCTTTCCCCGTGGCGTGTCCTCTTCGCCGCTGGCCATGAAGACGATGGTGAAACCGGCAACATCGGCGTGGCTGATGAAATGTTTGGTGCCGTTCAGCACCCAGTCGCCCCCCTCCTGCCGGGCCGTCGCCTTCATGCCGCGCAGGTCTGATCCCGCGCCGGGTTCGGTCATCGCCAGGCAATCCCAGGTCTCGCCCCGGATGCAGGGCATCAGATAGCGCTCGCGCTGGTCGGGCGTGCCGGCAAGCAGGATGTTGGACGGGCGCGCCACGGCGGTCCAGTGCAGCGCGTAATTCGCCTTGCCGAGTTCCTTCTCATACAGGAGCCAGCTTTGCGTATCCAATCCCGCGCCGCCCGCCTCTTCGGGCATATTTGCGGCATAAAGTCCTGCCGCAATGGCCTTTTTCTGGATGTCGCGCACCAGATCCATGTCAAGGCGGCCGCTGCGTTCGACCGCAGCCTCATGGGGGTAAAGCTCGGTCTCGACAAAGGCGCGGGTGGCATTGACGATCATCGCCTGTTCGTCGGTCAGTCCGAAATCCATGTCACACCTGCGGGTCCGGGTTGATCGTGAAGCCGTCAACGGCAATCGCCTGCCCCGACACCATGCGGGCTGCGGGCGAGGCCAGGAACACGGCCATTGCCGCCACGTCCTGCGCATCCGACAACCGGCCAAGGGCGGTGCCTGCGGCATAGCCCCGGCGCACCGCGTCAGGTGACATGCCCTTGGCCTGCGCCTCGGCTTCGATCACGCGGTCGATGCGCGGGCCATTGACCGATCCGGGGCAGATCGCATTGGCGCGGATGCCCTGGGGGCCAAGCTCCATCGCCACGGTCTTCATCAGCCCGATCACCGCCCATTTCGCCGCCGAATAGGGCGCGCGGAACGGCGTTCCGTACAGGCCGGAGGTTGAGGAGGTGAACAGCATCACCCCGGACCGCTGCGGCAGCATCAGCCGCGCCGCCCCGCGCGCAGCCAGCATCGCGCCATCCAGATTGACCGACAGGCAGGCGTGCCATTCTGCCATCGGCATCTCTGCCACCGGGGCCGTCGGCCCCTTGATGCCGGCATTCGCGCACAGAACGTCCAGCCCGCCCCAGGCCGTGGCAATGGCCGAAAACAGCCCGTCCATCGCGGCCTCGTCCGATGCATCAACGCGGTCGCCCCTGATCCCGTCGGGCAGGGCGGCCAGCGCGGCCTGATCCACGTCCGTGACCCGGACCGATGCCCCGCCCGCAGCAAAGGCGTGGGCCATGGCCAGCCCGATGCCGGAAGCCCCCGCCGTGATCAGGACGCGCTGTGCCAAGCTTATGCCTTCCGCCCGATTGCCCGGCCCGCATCCGCCGGGGGTGGCAGGGCCTTGTGCGCCGCGGCAACCGGCATCAGCCGCGCCAGAACGGCAGGTGACGCGGGGCAGGTCTTGCCTGCCGCCATGTCCACATGCAGCAGCATCTGTTCCACGCTTGCCACCACATCGGCACCCCGCGCGATGGTCACGAACACCCGCAGGCGTTTCTCATCGGCGGACAGCACCTGCACCGTTCCGGTCAGACGGTCGCCCAGCCTGGCCTCGGCCCTGTGCAGGATATGGGACTCGGCGGTGTAGTAGCTGTGCCCGCCCGCGACATAGTCGATGTCGGCCCCGATCAGCCGCAGGAAGTTGTCCACCGTTTCAGAGGCCGCGAACAGATAGCGGCTTTCGGTCATGTGACCGTTGTAGTCGATCCAGCCCGGCAGCACCTGCAGCTGCGCCATCACCATCGGGGCTGCCGTTTCGGGTGCCGGTGCCGGCAGGGCCTGCGCCAGCCGTTTGTCATGCTCCTTGAGCACACGGCCCGCGCCCCAGTTGCGGTCTTTCAGCACCCGCAGAAAGCCGATCAGGTTGCCGTCGCGGATCCGCTCCAGCTCGCGGATGGTATGGTGGCCCGATTGCGCGTCCGACTGCCCCGCGATCAGGTCGACCAGCCCATCGTCGAACTCGGGCACATCGGTCAGCCGGGTCCAGGGCGCGGTCAGATAGGGGCCGAACTGCGCCATGAAATGCGTCATGCCCGCCTCGCCCCCGGCGATCCGGTAGGTCTCGAACAGGCCCATCTGCCCCCAGCGCAGGCCAAAGCCCATGCGGATCGATTCGTCGATCTCTTCGGTGGTGGCAACACCATCCTTCACCAGCCACAGCGCCTCGCGCCAGACCGCTTCCAGAAAACGGTCGGCGATATGGGCGTCGATTTCCTTGCGGATGTGCAGCGGGAACATTCCGATCTGGCGCAGCGTCTCTTTCGCCGCTTCGATCACCGCCGGGTCAGAGGCGGGCGATGGCACGACTTCGACCAGCGGCAGCAGGTAGACCGGGTTGAACGGGTGGGCGACAAAGAGGGTGGCCGGGTTTGCCGCCCCCTGCTGCAGGTCCGACGGCCTGAAGCCGGAGGTGGACGAGCCAACCGGCAGCCCCGGGGCAACCTGCTGAATCTGCGCAAAGATACGGTGCTTGAGGGCCAGAGCCTCGGAGACCGATTCCTGGGCATAGTCAGCACCCTCCACCGCCTCGGTGATGCTGGCGGCGAAGGTCAGCCGGCCTTCGGGCGGCATCGGCACGTCGCTGAGCGCGGGCAGGGCCGCGCGGGCGTTGGCCATGACCTCGCCGGTTTTGCGCCTGGCCTCCGGATCGGGGTCGAAGACCGCAACGTCCCAGCCGTTGAGCAGAAAGCGCGCCGCCCAGCCCGCACCGATGACGCCACCGCCGATGATTGCCGCCTTGCGCGCCATGGATCACCTCTGTCTGGTGCGCTGCAGGGCGGCGCTGTCATATCCGTTGCGCGCAAACACCGCGCGGGCCTCGGCCAGTTGTTCGGGGGTCACGCGTGGATCGCGCCGCAGCACCCAGCCGCCCTGCCGCGTCGGGGTGCCGACGATCAGCGTGCGCCCGTCGCTGGATTTGTCCAGAACCCAGTACTTTGCCGGGAAAGGCACGCCGTCGAGGCGGACCTGCAACTGGCCCGGCCCCACAACCCTGGCCGTCCCTTCGATCTGGCGCACGGTGCCGGGCTGTCCGTCCACGCGGCAGGTGTTGCGCACGCCGATCAGGCCGTCATCGCGGATTGTGTATTCGGCAACCGTCGCATAGCAGCCGGCCTGGAAGCGGGCGGGAAAGCTGGCAACTTCGTACCAGCGCCCTTCCAGCTGGGCCGCATCAAGGTTCGACACGACGAACATCGGCGCGCCGGCCCAGCGGGACGACGGGATGAAGGGCGCACAGGCCGTGACGGCCAGCAGGGCGGCAAGGGCGAGTTTTTTCATAAGGGCGACACTCCTCGTTTGGTCAGGCCAAGACGCGCCCTGACCTCGGTGGGCCCGATCACCCGGGCCCCGAGGTTTTCGATGATGGTCACGGCGCGTTCCACCAGCCCAGCATTGGTCGCAAGCACGCCCTTGTCGAGCCACAAGTTGTCTTCCAGCCCCACCCGCACGTTGCCGCCCGCCAGAACAGCGGCTGCGACATAGGGCATCTGGTTGCGCCCGATGCTGAAGGCGGACCAGTGCCAGTCGGCGGGCACGTTGTTCACCATCGCCATGAAGGTGTTCAGATCATCCGGCGCCCCCCAGGGCACGCCCATGCACAGCTGCACCAGAACCGGGGCCGGGATCACGCCTTCTTTCACCAGTTCCTTTGCGAACCACAGATGACCCGTATCGAAGGCCTCGATCTCGATCCGCACCCCGGCGTCGCGCATCCGCGCGCCCATGTCGCGCAGCATGCCGGGGGTGTTGACCATGACGTAATCGGCCTCGTTGAAGTTCATCGTGCCGCAGTCAAGCGTGCAGATTTCGGGGCGGCACTGCACCACATGCGCCACCCTTTCGGCCGCGCCCGCCATGTCAGAGCGGGGCGACATCCGCGTCATCGCCCCGGTGCCGTCGAACACCAGGTCACCGCCCATGCCGGCGGTCAGGTTGAGCACCACGTCCGTGGCGCTGTCGCGCACCCGTTCGGTCACTTCGCGGTACAGCGCCAGATCGCGCGACGGCTTTCCCGTTTCCGGGTCGCGGACATGGGCATGCACCACCGCCGCCCCGGCCTGCGCCGCCGCGATGGCGTTGTCGGCGATCTGCCGTGGCGAACGCGGCACATGCGGGCTGCGGTCCTGGGTGCCGCCCGATCCGGTCACGGCACAGGTGATGAAGACCTCGCGGTTCATGACAAGCGGCATCGGACATCCTTCCCTGGTCGCGGCTACCCTATGCGGGCTTGCGGGGCGATGCTGTGCAATTTACGAAAGGATCATGACATCAGGCGCAACAATCTTCGCCCCGTCCCGCAGCCCGCTGACCATCGCGGCGCTGGTGCTGCCGCAGGCGTCGATCCTGGAAGTGGCGTCTGTGCTGGACCCGCTGCGGGCCGCCAACCGGCACCTGGGCCGCGACAGCTTCCGCTGGCGCGTGGTTTCGCCCGACGGGCGCGCGGTGCCGCTGACCTGCGGCATCGAACTGCCCTCGTCGGGCCCGCTTTCCGCCGCCGCCGGGGCCGATGCGCTGATCGTCATCGCCGGCTTCCGCCAGGCCGAGGTGGCGACCCGGCGGCTGATCCGCGACCTGCGCCACATGGCCCCGCGCTTTTGCGCCATCGGCGGAATTGATGCCGGGGCCTGGGTTCTGGCCCGCGCCGGCCTGCTTGACGGGCACCGCGCCACCGTACACTGGGAAGACCTGGAAGATCTGGCCGCCGCCCATCCCGAGGTCGAGGTGCTGCCGCAGCGCTTCGTGCTGTCAGGCGCGCGCTTCACCGCCGGGGGGGCCGCGCCGGCGGCAGACCTGATGCTGCATCTGATCCGGTCCCGCCACGGCGCGGCGGTGGCGTTGCAGGTGGCGGCGTCCTTTATCACCACGGCCCGTGACGGCGCTGACCCCCAGATCAGCGCGCCACCCGCCGACATGCGTCTGGACCCCCGCGTCGCAGCCGCCCTTGCCCGGATGGAGGCGCGGCTGGACAGCCCCGAACCCGCCGCAGAGACCGCCCGCCATGTCGGGCTGTCGCCGCGCCGCCTTGAAGGGCTGTTCCGTGCGGCCCTGGGCACCACGCCTGCGGCCCATGCGCTGGACCTGCGGCTTCAGGCGGCGCGGCGGATGCTGACGGATACGCGCCACGCCGTGCAGGAGGTGGCACTGCGCACCGGCTTCACCTCGCCCTCGGCCTTTGCGCGCGCCTTCCGCCACCGCTTCGGCCATAGCCCGACCGCCGTGCGGCACGGCGGGGACGGCCCCTGACCGGCTGTCGTGTCAGCGGGTAGCGGTCCGGTTCCTCGAAGACATCAATCGCCTTTGTCGCGGCCGTCAGGCGCACCGCACGCACCACGCCCGCCGGGATGTCGTAGCTGTCGCCCGGCCGGCAGACCCGGCTGGCCCCGTCGATGGTGATCTTGACCGTGCCGCTGATGACCGTGCCCCATTGCCCCTTTTGGGAATGCGGCGGCAGGGCAAAGTCCTGCAGAAAGTCGAACATCACCACCAGACCGGCGTCAGACCGGAAGGCATGGGTGCGGACCACGCTTTCGGGGATCGGCACATCCAGCCCCGGTGCCGCCACAATGAAATCCGGATAATCCACCGTATCCTTCCTGACGCAGGCCACCCCTGCCAAATCTCATTCGTACAGATATCCCCACCGGGGGGGGGGTGACAAGCGATCATAAACCCTCCGGTGGAGGGGTTCCGCGAAGAACGCCCGGCCCGTGGCCGGGCCGGGAGGGGGCAGACAGCCCCCACCGCCACCCAAGATCAGGCGACCCGTTGCGGCACCCGCCGTTCCAGCCAGCGGAAGGCCAGAACGATCAGCCCGGTGATGCACATATAAACCACCGCCAGCAGCAACAGCGGCTCGTAGACGATGAAGGTATCCTGCCGCACCCGGCTGGAGACGGCGTAGATATCCATCACCGTGATCGTGGCCACCAGCGGGGTTGCCTTCAGCTGCAGCACCGTCTCGCCGCCCAGCGTCGGCAGCGCGCGCTGCACCGCCTGCGGCAGCCAGATGCGGCGCAGGATGGTCAGGCGGGGCATCCCCATGGCCTTTGCCGCCTCCAGCTGGCCGCGCGGCACGCCCTTGAAGGCACCGCGCATCACCTCGCCCTCATAGCCTGCGAAGGACAGCGTCAGCGCCAGCACGGCATAGGGCCAGGCCTGCCGCAGGATCGGCCAAAGGTCGCTCTGCCTGATCCAGGGAAACTGCGGAAACAGCGAGCCAAGGCCATAATACAGCAGCCACAGTTGCAGCAGCAGCGGCGTGCCCCGGATCACCGTGCAGAAGGCGCGGGCAGGTGCCGCCAGATACCACGGCCCCGCCGCCTGCGCCAAACCAAGCGGAATCGCCAGCAGCATACCCAATACGCTGGTCACCACCAGAATCCAGATCGTGTTCCAGATGCCCTCGGCCATCAGCGGGGCGTATTCCGCCAGCCAGTCCCAGCGCAGGCTGAACGCGGACCAAAGCACCAGCGCCAGCGCCAGCGCGATCATCACCACCCGGTGCGGTTGCAGCCAGCCCGTCATCGCCCGCCCCCGCCCGCCCCCGGCTCGCCGCGCCGCGCCCGGCGTTCCAGCCACGCGAACACCCGCCCCGAAACCAGCGAGATCAGCAGATACAACAGGCCGGCGGCCACAAAGAACGTGAAATAAGCCTTCGTCGCCCCCGCCGCCTGCCGGGTTTCCAGCGTCAGTTCGCCAAACCCCACCACCGCCAGCAGCGCCGTATCCTTGGTTGCGATCAGCCACAGGTTGGCCAGCCCCGGCAGCGCGAAGGCCAGCATCGCGGGCAGCGTGATGCGCCGCGCCAGCATCACGGGCGGCATGCCAAAGGCGCGCGCCGCCTCGATCTGGCCTGCGGGCACGGCCAGAATGGCCCCGCGCAGCACCTCGGTCGCATAGGCCCCCTGCACAACGCCCAGCACGGCAATTCCCGCCATGACACCGGAAATCTGGATGCGGGCAAAGCCCGATGCGACCAGAAGCTGGTTCAGGGCATCGGTGACGGCGTAATACAGGATCAGGATCAGGATCAGTTCCGGCACGGCCCGCACGATGGTGGTGTAGACCGCCAGCAGGTCCCGGATCACCGGCCCGCCATAAAGCTTGCCATAGGCGCTAAGCAGCCCGATCAGCAGGCCAAGCCCGAAAGCCCCAAGCGCGATCTGGATCGAATTGACCAGACCGCGCAGAAGATTGCCGCCCCAGCCGGGGGGCGACAGGGCCAGCAGATCCAGCGCCGGGCCAAGTCCCGACGCTGTGATCAGCCCGTTCAACCCTCAGTCCCCGTAGATCGAAGACGCAAAATACGGGGCCGAAATGCTGTCATAAGTGCCGTCGGCGATCACCTTGGCAATGGCCGCGTTGATTTTTGCCAGAAGCTCGGCTTCGCCCTTGCGCACCCCGGCCCCGACGCCCGCGCCCAGAATCTCGGGGTCATCCGCCACGGCCCCCACCGCTTCGCAGCAGGCCTGCCCGGCCTCGCTGGCCAGAAAGGCATCCACCGCAATGCTGTCAGCCTGCGTCGCATCGATCCGGCCTGCGACCAGATCCTGGAACGCCTCGTCCTGCGTCTGGTAGATCTTGATCCCGGCGGCCGCGCCCGCAAAGTGCTTCTGCGCATAGTCGGCATGCGTGGTGGCGGTTTGCACGCCCAGGATCTTGCCCGAAAGCCCCGCCGCGTCGGGCGTGATCCCCGATCCCCTGGCCACGGCAACCAGCGCGGGCGTCTTGTAATACTTGTCCGAGAAGTCGATTGTCTGCGCGCGTTCTTCGGTGATCGACATCGACGCCATGATGACATCGATCTGGCCGGAGGTCAGCGAGGGGATGATGCCATCCCAGGCCACCGGCGTGATCACGCAATCCATCGCTCCGGCGGCGCAGACGGCGTTGATGAAATCAATCTCCCACCCCGTCCAGTTGCCCGCGGCATCGGGGCTGGCAAAGGGCGGATAGGGTTCGGCGGCGATGCCCACCTTGATCTGCTGGGCCAGGGCCGCACCCGAAAGCGCAAGGGTGGCGGCTGCGGCAAGTGCAAGAAGTCTTTTCATCTGTGTTCCCCTGTTGGTTGCGTTGTACGTGGGCCTAACTTACGGATTTAAGAAACTTTTTCAGCCGGTCCGACCGGGGCGCGCCGAACAGGGCCGCAGGCGGTCCCTGTTCCTCGATCAGGCCGTTGTGCAGATAGATCACATGGCTGGCCACCTCGCGCGCGAATTTCATTTCATGCGTGACCAGGATCATCGTGCGCCCTTCGGCCGCCAGATCGCGGATGACGTTCAGAACCTCGCCGACCAGTTCGGGGTCAAGCGCCGAGGTGGGTTCGTCAAACAGCATCGCGCGGGGCTCTATGGCCAGGGCGCGGGCAATCGCCGCGCGCTGCTGCTGGCCGCCCGACAGGAAGGCAGGATAGGCCCCCGCCTTTTCCGCCAGCCCGACCCGCGCCAGAAGCGCCATCGCGCGCGCCACCGCTTCGGCGCGCGGCACGCCCAGCACATGCACGGGCACCTCGGTCAGGTTTTCCAGGACTGTCTTGTGGCTCCACAGATTGAACTGCTGGAACACCATGCCCAGCCTGCGCCGCGCCTGTTCGATCTGGCGGCGGCTGGCGGGCGTGCCATCGGGGCGCAGGACAATCTCCTCGCCGCCGATCACGATGCGGCCCGATGTCGGGGTTTCCAGGAAGTTGATGCAGCGCAGCAGCGTCGACTTGCCGGAACCGGACCCGCCGATAATGGCCACCACATCGCCTTCGCAGGCCCGCAGCGACACGCCCCGCAGCACCTCGACCGTTCCGAAGGATTTCCGCAGATCATCGATCCTTATCGCCTCGGGCCGCACAGGCGGAAGGCCCGCAAACGTCTCTGGTGCCGCCTGTCCCATCCGGTCCCCGGTAGATTCGCCATTGCAGTAAGACGTCCCTCCTGCAATGACGCAAGGGGATAATCAACGCAGGTCCGGACGATGGCCGTCACGGGAAACCATCGCAAGCTCAGCCGCGAAGGCGAGACGGCGCAACGCGATGCCCTGATGGCTGCCGCCCTGCCGGGGATCGCCAAAGGCGGTGGCCGGGCTGCGGCCCTGCGTGCCGTTGCCCGCCGCGCCGGGCTGACACCCGGTCTGATCCGGCATTGCGTCCAGTCCGGGCAGGACCTGACGCGCGCCGCCTGCGGCAGGCTGGTGGACAGGATGATGGCCGCAAACCTGAAGGGGCTTGACACATCCCCGGTCGATCCTGCCGCGCGGCTTGCCGCCTTTGTCGCGGCCTTGCTGCGCCCGCCCGTGATCGATGCCGAAACGCATGGGCCGTGGGCCGGCTTCATTCACAGGCTGCGGATCGATCCGCAGATCCGGCTGGCCCACGAAGCCGCCTGTCTGGCCTGCCGCGACCGTCTGCGGCAGATGGGTGCCGCCCTGCCCCGCCCGGCCGGTGACGCCACGCTGCGCGCCCCTGCCGTTGCCATTGCCATTGCCTGCAACGCGGTCATCGATGGCCCTTGGCTGCAAGCCCCGGCCCTGCCTGCGGCCTTTGCCGCCGGTGAAATTCCCCGCACCGGCCAGACACCGGTCGGTGCGATTGTGAACCCTGATCTTCTTTCCCACCTGCCAGAGGCGCCCTGACATGAGATATGCAAGCGTAACCGACCGTCTTTCGGGCCTGGGGGGCGCGAAATGGGATGTGCATGCCCGCGCCCGGCGGCTGAAGGCCGAAGGGCGGGACATCATCGAGCTGACCATCGGCGAACCCGATGTGCCCACCCCGCCGCAGCTGATGGAGGCCGCCGCACAATCCATGCAGCAGGGCCGCACCGGCTATTCCAACGGGCGCGGCGAACCCGGCCTGGTGCGCGTGCTGGCCGACCGCTATACGGCGCGGCGCGGGCGCCCCATCGGCACCGATCAGATCATGTGCTTTCCCGGCACCCAGACCACGCTTTATGCCGTGCTGCACGGGCTGGTGCAGGCGGGTGACGAGGTGATCGTGGGCGATCCGCTTTATGCCACCTACGAGGGTCTTGTTGCCGCAACGGGGGCCAGGCTGGTTCCCGTCCCGCTGCGGCCCGAACACGGCTTCCGGTTGCAGGCCGAAGATGTGGCCGCCCGCATCACGCCGCAGACCCGCGTTCTGTTCCTGAATTCGCCGCACAACCCCACCGGCGCGGTCCTGCGGCCCGCCGACATCCGCGCGCTGGGCGAACTTGCGATCCGGCACGACCTTTGGCTGCTGTGTGACGAGGTCTATGAGGATCTGATCTTTGCCGGAACCGCCTTTGTCTCGCCCCTGTCCGATCCGGCGCTGGCAGACCGGGTCATCGTCGCCTCGTCGATCTCGAAATCCCATGCCGCGCCCGGTTTCCGGTCCGGCTGGTGCGTGGGGCCGGCAGAATTCTGCGCGCGCCTGCTGCCGCTGTCGGAAACCATGCTGTTCGGCAATCAGCCCTTCATCGCAGACATGACCGCAGCCGCCGTGGGCGCAGCGTCGCCCGTTGCCGCCGGGATGGCCGAGCGGTTCGAACGCCGCGCCGGCCTGATCCACGCCCGCCTGCACGGTGTGGCGGGGCTGCGCGTCCACAGGCCCGAGGCGGGCATGTTCGCGCTGATCGACGTGCGCGACACCGGTCTGTCGGGGCAGGCGTTTGCGCTGGATCTGCTGGACCGCGCCCTTGTTGCCGTGATGCCGGGCGAAAGCTTCGGCACGGCGCTGGGCGGCTGGGTGCGCGTGGCCCTGACCCGGCCCGATGCCCTGATCGAGGCCGCCTGCACGCGGATTGCGGCCCATGCCACAGCGCTGAACGGGGTGCAGGCATGACGACCGTCGGGCAGGCGCTGGTCGCGGGGCTGCGCGCGCGCGGGGTCGAGGTGGTTTTCGGCATCCCCGGCGTGCATACGATCGAATTGTATCGCGGGCTGGCGGGGGGCGGCATCCGCCATGTCACGCCGCGCCACGAACAGGGCGCGGCCTTCATGGCCGATGGTTATGCCCGCGTGTCGGGCAAGCCCGGCGTTGCCTTTGTCATCACCGGGCCGGGCCTGACCAATGCGCTGACGGCCATGGCGCAGGCGCGGGCCGATTCGGTGCCGATCCTGGTCATTTCCGGCGTCAACCGCCGCGACAGCCTGGGCAAGGGCCTGGGCCTGCTGCACGAATTGCCCGATCAGGCGGCGATGGTGCGCGCGCTGTGCCCCAGCTTCCAGGTGGATCGCCCCGAGGTGCTGGACAGTGTCCTGACCCGGGCCTTTGCGGCGCTGACGGCCGGGCGGCCCGGGCCGGTGCATATCGGGGTTCCGACCGATGTGATGCCCCTGCCCTGCCCGCCGCCCGCAGCACCTGCGCCGGTGGAACAGCCCAAGTTGCCGGACCTGTCGGCGGCGGTGCAGCGGCTGGCGCGGGCGCAGCGGCCGGTCATCCTGGCGGGCGGGGGGGTGCGCCGGGCAGAGGCCGCCCTGCGGGCCCTGGCCGAACGCCTGGATGCGCCCGTCGTGCAGACGGTGAACGCGCGCGGGCTGATGCATGGCCATGCGCTGAGCGTGCCGGCCTCGCCCAGCCTGAACGCGGTCCGCGCGCTGATCGCCGCTTCGGATCAGGTCTTGACCCTGGGCACCGAACTTGGCCCCACCGACTATGACATGTATGCGCGCGGCGGCCTGCCGGACCTGTCGGGCATGATCCGCATCGATCTCTGCGCGGCGCAGTTGGCCCGCCACCCCACCGCGCTGACGCTGCACGCCGAAGCGGGCAACGCGGTATCGGCCCTGCTGCCGCTTCTGGGCACAAAGACGGCAGACGGGGCCGCCCGCGCCGCCGCCACCCGTACTGCGGCACGGGCCGAACTTTCGCCCGCGATGCGCGATCAGCTGGCGATGATCGAGGCGATGCGCAAGGGCGTCCCCGGTGCGATCCTCGTCGGCGACAGCACGCAGCCGGTCTATGCGGGCAACCTTTATTATGACCATGACCGTGCAGGCGGGTGGTTCAATGCCGCCACCGGCTATGGCGCGCTTGGCTTTGCCCCCGGTGCCGCCGTGGGCGCGGCGCTGGCCAGCCCCGGCACGCCGGTGATTTGTCTCGTCGGCGACGGCGGGTTGCAGTTCAGCCCCGGCGAGTTGCGCACGGCCCTCGATGAAAAGCTGCCCGTGACCTTTGTTGTCTGGAACAACGCAGGCTTTCAGGAGATTGCCGATGCCATGGCCGATGCCGGAACAGAGGTGATCGGCTGCACCCCGTCACCTTTGAACCTGCGGCCCTTTGCCGAAGCCTGCGATCTGCCCTTCGCCCTGGTTCCCGCAGACCCTGACGCGCTGTATCAGGCCCTGTCGGCACGGCCACAGGGGCCGAACCTGATCGAGATCAGGGTGGGCTGACCAAGGGGGCGCGGTGCAGCGCCCCATTTGCATTTGATCAAAGTCCCGGCCATAAGCACGGCGTCCAAGCGCAGGTGCCGCCATGCCGAAGAAACCCGATCTGATCGCCGGTGTCCGCCGCAACCGGCTGGAGGCCATGGCCACGCGCGAAGCCCGGCGCTATGCCCGCAGCCGCCCGAGGACGCGCGCCGCCCTGGCCGAAGGCGCGGCAGCCTGGCTGGACGGCGTGCCAATGCACTGGATGAAGGACTGGCCGATGCCCCACCCGATGCTGGTGGCCAGGGCGACAGGCGCGCGGCTGACCGACATCGACGGCTTTGGCATTGACGATTTCTGCCTGGGCGATACCGGCAGCATGTTCGGCCATTCCCCCGCGCCGGTCGCCAGGGCGATCCGCCGCCAGGCCCGGCGCGGCCTGACCTTCATGCTGCCCACCGAAGACGCGCTGGAGGCGGGCCGTCTGCTGACCGGCCGTTTCGGCGCGTTCCGCTGGCAGGTTGCCACCACCGCCACCGATGCCAACCGCTTTGCGCTGCGCGTGGCGCGCGCCGTCACCGGGCGCCCCAGGGTTCTGGTGTTCAACGGCTGCTACCACGGCACGGTGGACGATATCTTTGTGACCCTCCGAAACGGCAAAACCGTGAACCGCCCCGGCCTGCTGGGCCAGGTGGCCGATCTTTCGCTGGTGGCGACGGCGGTGGAGTTCAACGACATTGCCGCCGTCGAAGCCGCCCTGAAAACCGGAGAGATTGCGGCGATCCTGACCGAACCGGTGATGACCAATTCCTGCATGGTGCTGCCCGACCCCGGCTTTCACAGGGCGCTGCGCGATCTGTCCCGCCAGCATGGCACCGTGCTGATCATTGACGAAACCCATACCATCTCGTCCGGCCCTGGCGGCTATACGCGCGTCCACGGGCTGGAGCCGGACATGTTCGTGGTCGGCAAATGCGTGGCCGGTGGCATGCCTGCGGCTGTCTGGGGCATGACCGATGCCCTTGCGGACCGCTACCTTGCCGTCAACGCGGGGCGGGATCCGGGCCATTCCGGCATGGGCACAACCCTGTCGGCCAATCCGATGCAATTCGCCTGTCTGCGCGCCACGCTGGAAGAGGTGATGACCGAAGCGGCCTATGCCCATATGGAGCAGGGCGCGGCCCGGCTGGCCGCGGGGCTTGCGGCGGTCATCGCCGCCCATCATGCGCCCTGGCATGTGGTGCGTGTCGGCGCGCGGGTGGAATTCATCTGCGCCCCCGGCCCGCTGCGCAACGGCTCTGATGCCGCACAGGCGCACCAGCCTGACCTGGAGGCCGCGATCCACACCGCCCTTCTGAACCGGGGCTGCCTGATTGCGCCCTTCCACAACATGATGCTGGTCAGCCCGGCCACCAAGAAACGGCAGATTGACCGCCTGATTGCCGCCTTCGATGAAATCCTGACAGACCTTCTGGACTGACCCTGCCATGACCGATCTGCCCAGCCCCTCCGGCTCCACCGTCGCGGAAGCGGAGGCCTTTCTTGCCGCCCACCCGGAAATCGAGGCCTTCGACATCGTCCTGCACGATGCCAACGGCATCGGGCGCGGCAAGATCATCCGCCGCCATGAACTGCCCGGCTTCTACCGGGGCGGGCGGCATCTGCCGGTCTCGATCCTGGGGCTGGACATCTGCGGCGAGGATGTTCACGAAACCGGCCTGATCTGGGATCAGGGCGACGGCGATCTGCGCGCCTGGCCAATTCCCGGCACGCTGGTGCCGCTGCACGCCACCACCCCACCGCGCGGCGAGGTGTTCATGTCGATGTATGACCTGAACGGCAAGCCGATGTCGTCAGACCCGCGCCATGCGCTGCAGCGCCAGGTCGATGCGCTGGCCGCCGAAGGGCTGTATCCCTCGGGCGCCTTTGAGCTGGAATTCTTCCTGCTGGACAACGACCGTGGCCCCGACGGCAAGGTGCGCCCGGCGCGTGACGTGCTGGATGGCCGCGCCAGCCACAAGACCGAAGTCTATTCGGTCGATCACCTGCATGGCATGCTGCCCTTGTTTTCCGACATCTACGCAGGTGCCGCCAAGGCGGGCATCCGGGCCGAGACGATGATTTCGGAATATGCCCCCGGCCAGTATGAGCTGACGCTGCACTACCGCGCCGATGTGATGCAGGCGGCGGATGATCTGATGCGGCTGAAGCGCATCGTGCGGATGCAGGCCCGCCAGCATGGCGTGACCGCCTGTTTCATGGCGAAACCGGTGGAAAGCTATGCCGGGTCGGGGATGCATTTCCACGTCTCGATGATGGACCGCGCCGGGAAGAATGTGTTCGTCGAGGCTCAGGAGGGTCAGTGGAACGACACCATCCTGCACGCGCTGGGGGGCCTGCGGGCGACGATGGGGGAATCCATGCTGGTCTTTGCCCCCCACGCCAATTCCTGGCGGCGCTTTGCCAGCCAGAGCTATGCCCCCGTTTCGCCCACCTGGGGGGTCAACAACCGCTCGGTCGCGCTGCGCATCCCGGCGGGGGACATCCGGGCAAGGCGGATCGAACACCGCCCCGCGGGGGTGGATGCCAACCCCTATCTGGTGGCCGCGACCGTGCTGGCGGGCATCCGCCACGGGCTGGCGGGGCGGATCGATCCGGGGCCGGAAACGACGGGGAACGGCTATGCCGGGGCACCGGACGCCCCGGCGATCCCGGTGGACTGGCGGTCGGCGATTGCGGCGGCGAAAGGGTCGGCCTTTCTGAAGGACGCGCTGGGGGCGGACATGCACCGCACCTTCACCGCGATCAAGGCGGCGGAATATGCCCGCGTGGCCCGGACGGTGCCGGATGTGGATTTTGATCTCTATCTGCATACGGTGTGACAGGGGCGGTTCCAAGCTGGGCGGGGTGCGGGGGAAGCGGTATCAAGGGGTTGCGGGAGAGCGTTAGGGGTTTGGCAGGGATTGGGGGGGCGGGTTGCACGTACCGGCCCGGCCCGCTGGGAACCGTTGTGATGGCCGTACACGCGATGGTGCGTGCCTGCACGCACCGCCCCCGCCCGATGGTGGACGGTTGCGATGGCCGCACACGCGATGGTGCGTGCAAGCACCCAGGGGAATCGGGTGAAGGGGTCATGTGGTGATCAGGTTGGCGAGATAGACGTCGTCCCATGCGGCGGTTTTGAGTTTCAGTCTTATGGAATCGCGGCCCGGTGCTCTGCGGGCCAAGTTGGCGGCCATGTGTCTGAGGGTTGCGAAGTTTTCCAAGGCCTGACCGGCGGGTCACCGCACCCCCTGCGGCTGGGCGGCCTGACCTGCCGCCGCAGCACGACACCCGCAGCCGCGCACCACCCCGCCGGGCCGGGCGGGAACAGGAAACGCGACCCGCGTTTCCCCCGTCCGCGCGGGACGGTGCCTTGTAGATCGGCAGGTCCAGGCACCAAAAAAAGGCCAGCGCCCGACCTGGCGGGTGCGAAGCGCCCGCCGTGGGCGGGTCGGGCGCTGGCCGGGGGCTGTGGCCCCCGGCTGGCCAAGGGGCGGCGCGGCGCTATGGCAGGGGCGATGGCCCCTGCCAGAGAGGCCGGGCTTCCCGGATTGCACAGGAACACCTCTCTGGGCGGGATCAGGAAACGCACTGCGTTTCCCCGCCCGCGCGGCACGGTGCCCTGTAGACCGGCAGGTCCGGGAGGGACAGAGGCCAGCGCCCGACCCGGCGGGTGCGAAGCGCCCGCCGGGCCGGGCGCTGGCGCTGGCCGGGGGCTTTTGGCTCCCTGCGGGACAAGGATCAGCCTGGCGCTGGGACAGGGGCGAAGGCCCCTGCCAGAAGGCGCAAGGCGCGCGCGGGCAGCAGTGTTTCCCGCTTTGCGGTCAGCCAGCCCATACCGGCGGCACCTCTTCAGCACCCTCCCGCAGCGTGTTGCGGTCATTTGGTTTCATATCCTGCGGCTTTGAGGGCGTTACGGCACTGCGTCTTGTTGACAAGGCCGCAGACCATGGCCGGGGGCGAATGCGGGTGATCACCCCGCCGATGACCCGGGCTGCATCCGGCCTGCCGCAGCGCAGGGCGGCACGCCCGCGTCGGCACCCCCCTTGTCATATCGATGGAGTCTGGGGCCAGACCAGCACATCCCTCAAAACAGAAGTGACCGAATTTCCATCAAGACGGGAAAGCTTGGCCCGAATTCCGGGCACATCCGGTTTTTCTTGACAGAATGTCGCAGTTGGCTTTCCTTGGGGAAAACAATTTTGCCGGACAGGGAAATTCCCTGAGGAGCGATGTCGGGGCTGCGTCGGGGGTCGGCAGGCACAACAGCCCGGGGGAGGACAATGTGGGAGACCTTAATCAGCGGATTGAGGCGATGCACAGACGCGACGTGCTGATGGCATGGGCGTTCGTGGTCGGCCTCTGGTGCGCGATGATCTTTGTTGCGATTGCAACATGGAATCTGGCACCCTCCGGCGGGGCGCGGATCCTGCTTCTGACCGGCGGGGCAATCGTGCTTGTTCTGAACACCGCCGCCATCCTGGCCATGCTCAGGCACTACCGCGAGGACCGCGACTTCATGTACGGCCTCGACATCAGGTTCAGCGACGAAGCACGGGGGCACAAGGGCTGAGATGGCACATTACCAACCTCCCGCCCAAGGCAAGGCCAGCCAGTTGATCGACGTCGTCGTGCTGGTGGTCCTGACCGTCGGCGCGCTTTTCGTGCCAATCTGGCTCGGGCTGGCCGGCGCGGCGAAATCCGTAACCGCACCTGTCGCAAACCCCACCTGGGAAAGTCTCAACCAGAATGCCGCTCAGGCGGCCAGGTACGAAGCGCTCGGCTTCACGCCGGAAAGCGCCCATGACCTTATCCTGTCGCGCTTTGACTATTCCTTCTCGATCGGGGCGCTGCTGACGATGATTGTGGTCATCGTCCTTTACTATTTCCTGATCCTGCGGTTTTCCGAAGTGGAATACCGCGAGGTCATTTCCGAAAAATTCGGGGAGTAAGCCGATGGGTCTGTGGAACTGGATTGAATACGGGGCCTGGGCGCTTTCTGCTGCCTTCGGTCTGCACATGGTGCTGGACTGGCTTCGCACCGACAGCACCTATCCGGAGGACGTCCTTACATCATCGCGCGAAGGCGAGCTTGAGGCGATGGCAGAAGAGCACAAGGTGACGTCATGACCGAAGTGGACATCACCTCGAAAACCATCGACGGCATCGGCCCGCATGGCGTCAAGGTCGGCCTTCTGCGCGTGCTTGGCCCCGCGCATGTCTGGGCGCTGGGCGTCGGCATCGTGCTGGTCGGGGAATACATGGGCTGGAACTTCGCCGTCGGCAAAGGCGGCGCCTATGCAGCCCTGATCGCCTGCTGGTTCGCGGGTATCCTGTATACCTGCGTGGCAATGATCGATTCCGAAGTCACCTCGACCGTTGCGTCGGCCGGGGGGCAGTACACGCAGGCCAAACATATCGTCGGCCCGCTGATGGCCTTCAACGTCGGCCTTTACCTGGTGTTCGCCTACACGATGCTGGAGGCGGCAAACGCCATAACGGCGGGCTATCTTGTCTCTGTCGTGGCCACGATGACCGGGCACGAAGGCGATCTCAACCAGCGGCCCTTCATCATCCTTGTGATCATGTTCCTGGCCTGGCTCAACTACCGGGGCGTCCTTGCGACACTGACCTTCAACCTTGTCATCACTGCTTTCGCCTTCGCTGCGATCCTGATCCTTTTCCTCTCCACCTCCGGCATCGTCGGTGCCGGGATCATGGATCATGCCGCGCTCTTCGAAGGCCACGCACTGCCGTACGGGTGGATCGGCATCCTTGCATCCCTGCACTTTGGCCTCTGGTTCTATCTTGGCATTGAAGGGACGACCCAAGCCGCCGAGGAGGTCCGCTCTCCGGCCCGCGCGCTGCCATTCGGCACGCTGGCCGGGATCATGACGCTTCTCATCGCCGCCACGCTTACCTGGTATGTCTGCTCCGGCGTCCTGCCCTGGGAATTCCTGGGCGATGGCGTCAACGGGTCTGTCGCACCGCTCTTCGACACGGCGCGCCTTTCCGGGTCGACTGGCCTTGTCTGGCTTCTGGGCTTTGGCACCCTGTTCGCCACGCTTGCCAGCGCCAACGGCTGCATCAACGATGCCAGCCGCGCATGGTTCGCCATGGGTCGCGACAAATACCTGCCGGGCTGGTTCGGGGCGGTGCATCCAAGGTATCGCACCCCCTACCGGGCCATCGTTTTCCTGGTCCCCATTGCGCTGATCTTCGCCCTGGGCGCGCCGCTTGATCAGGTCATAACCTTCTCGATCCTTTCGGGCCTGCTTGGCTATACCTTCATGCCGCTGAACATCATCCTGTTCCGAAGGAAATGGCCGCTGAACTCGATCAAGCGCGGGTATGAGCACCCGTTCCACCCGCTGCCCGCGATCATGCTTCTGAGCCTTTGCGGCGTGACCTTCTTCGCGGTATTCCTGGGCTACGGGACCCAGCTTGTTGCGATGATCGGCTTCTACATCGTGGTGTCGCTGTGGTTCCACTTCTGGCGCTACCGCTTCGTGAACCGGGGCGCACAATTCACCATGCCCTGGCCGAAACCGCAGGGCTACTGAGGTATGCGGCCCGGCCCGAAAGGGGCGGGCCACATCGCATGTCCCCGCTTATCCCCCTTGGCCTTGCCTTCGCCGCCCTTGGCCTTTGGCTGGGCGCCCGACTTGTCCGGGAAAACCGGGCCCGCACCGCAGCCCGCGCCGGGTATTTCGCGGCAGTGAAACCCCTGTTCGATGGGGGCGAGACGCGCCTGCAACCGACCGGCTTCCCCCGGATGACCGGCAGGCGAAATGGCCTTGCCTATGACTTGCAAGCCATTCCCGACACGCTGACGTTCCGCAAGCTGCCCGCGCTTTGGGTGCTGGTCACATTGCCCGGTCCCATGCCGCTGCCCGCAACCCTGAACCTGATGGCCCGCCCTTCGGGCAATGAGGTGTTCAGCCGCTTTCCGACCCTGCCGTATTCCCTGCCCAACCCCCCCGGCCTGCCTGCCCATGTTGTCATCCGTACCGACACTGCCCCGATGATCCTGACGTCTGATCTGATCTCTGCCCATGCGGATCTGTTCAATGACCCGCAGGTCAAGGAACTGGTGCTTTCGCCAAAGGGCATCCGCATCGTCATCCTGGCCGAGGAGGCCGACCGTGGACGCTTCCTCATCTTCCGCGAGGCCGAAATGGGCAGGACACCGCTTTCCCCCGCCCGCCTTGAGCCCATCCTTGGCAGGCTGGCGACGTTGCGCAATGATATCCTGAAGGGGCAAGCATGAGGCCACCGCTGAATCCTTACGGTGTTCTTGCCGTGGCGATCCTTCTGCCCGGCATGGGCCAGGTCCTGAACCGCCAACCGGTGCGCGGGCTGATCTTTGTCTGTTTTGCCGTTCTGCTGGGTGCCTTCACCCTGAAGACCGCCGCACCGGACATTTCCTTTGTCGGCAAGGTATCGGGAGGGCTTTTTGTCTGGGCAATGGCGGCGCTGGACGCCTACAAGACCGCCCGCATCCGCCGCGAAGTCTGGAAGCATCAGGTCCGCTCATCGGCTGCAAACGCTTCCCCTTCGCTTGCGCCGGGAAAAAACCCGCGACAGAGCGCAGAGTGACACGGCCCTGGACGTAACGTCTCAACAGGTGGTTCAGGGGCTGAAATTGCGGATTGTGGTGTTTGCGAAGCGGCACGATCCCCAGGCGGCAGCCCGTGAACATTCACAGAATGCCAGGACCACGCCCAAAATGCGCGCTCGGATTGCGGGGCGCAGGCAGGCGGGCGAACCACCGGGCCGGATCGCCGGCGCGTTGGGGGTTCAGGGGTGACGGTGGGCACATGGATTGCCCGCCATTCTGCCAAAGGACAGGCGGGGCTGGTGAACCGCTCCGCCCACCCGCACCGGATGCAATCGCGTCCGGCCGGTGATCGGCGGACCAGGGTCGAGGTTCTGGCCATCACCACCTTTCGCGCATTTCTCCTCAGCCTCGGGGCGGCGTTCCGGAGTTCGGCAAAACCGGCTTGGACGGGACGCGATTTGCGCAGGTGGCACGGGTCGGACCAAAGGGTTGGGCTGGCTTTAGCGTGAATCTTATGCAGTCATGGGCTTGCTTCTGCCAGAGCCTTGCAAGGCTGCTACAGCTTCAGTTTTGTGCAGGCCGGTTTGGGCGCATCGGGCATCTTCCTGGTCGCGCGCCGCGCATCGGGCTTGCCGAAGGTCGCAGGCACCGCCTGCTTTGCGGGGCCGGCACCCATACACATGCCTGATCGACGGCTTGCAGCGCGGTCCAGGGTGTGGGGGGCCTGCGGAAGGTGATCGTGGCAGGCGCACGGACCATCGGCCTGTACCCTTCCGCGCGCCTTATGGGGGGAGGGACTTCGCACCCCGATCCCCCCGAAGCCGGTCGGACGGTTGACAGTTGCACCGCGCCGACCTTGGCCCGGCGCACCACCGGGGCAGCAGGTGTGTCGGCTGGCACCGCGCAGCGAAAGAGCAGGTTCCGTCCCCTGCAATACTGATATATTGCCTCAGACGCCGTCTTTGGGCGGCAGGCGTTGAAAGCGGTTGAAGGAGCGTTGCCATGCGGCAGACCTGGCGTTGGTTCGGACCGAAGGACCTGGCATCGACGGACGACATGGCGCAGGCGGGTGTCGAGGGCGTGGTCTCTGCGCTGCACCATGTGCCAACCGGCGCGGTCTGGACGCCCGAGGAAATCGCTGCCCGGCAAGACCTGATTGCGCGGATGAAGGACGGAACGCCGTCAACCCTGAAATGGGACGTGGTGGAAAGCCTGCCGGTGTCCGAGGACATCAAGAAACAGAACGGCGACTGGCGCGCGCATACCGAAAACTGGAAGACCAGCATGACCAACCTGCACCGTGCGGGGCTGGATGTGATCTGCTACAATTTCATGCCGGTCCTGGACTGGACGCGCACCGACCTGGCCTGGCGGCTGCCGAACGGGGCAACCTGCATGCGGTTCGACTTTACCGACTTTGCCGCCTTCGACCTTTACATCCTGGAACGGCCCGGCGCCGTCGGGGAGTATCCCGCGCCGGTTGCCGAAGCTGCGGCGCGGCGATTTGCCGACATGGACGATGATACACGAAAGGCGGTCACAGCCAATGTCGCCTTTGGGCTGCCCGGTGCTGCATCGACCATGACGCTGGCCGACATCCGCGCGCATCTGGCCGGGTATGGGGCAATTTCCGCCGAGACGCTGCGCAGACATCTGGTGGATTTTCTGGCGGAAGTGACGCCCCTGGCGCAAAAGCTGGGTATGCGGCTGTGCTGCCATCCCGACGATCCGCCGTTTTCCTTGCTTGGCCTGCCCCGCATCATGTCAACCGAAGCTGATTACCGCGCGGTGCTGGATGCGGTGGATCTGCCGGCCAGCGGGGTAACGTTCTGCACCGGATCCTTCGGTGCCCGGGCCGACAACGACTGCCCCGCGATGATGAGAAGGCTGGGTCCGCGGGTGCATTTCATCCACCTTCGCAATGTCCGCCGCGAGGGTACCGCCCTGCGCGACAGTTTCCACGAGGCGGAACATCTTGGCGGCGACACCGACATGGTGGCGGTGATCGCAGCCATCCTGGCCGAGGAACGGCGACGCCGGACCGAGGGCCGGCAGGATTGCAGCATTCCGTTCCGCCCTGATCACGGGCAGGACATTCTGGATGATCTGGGGCGCAAGGGGCAGCCGGGCTATCCCACCATCGGGCGGCTGAAGGGGCTGGCCGAACTGCGCGGGATCATGACCGCGCTGGACCATCCGCTGGTAACGGGTGCCAACGCCTTCCCCTGACTTGCAGGGGCAATCGCAGGGTCGGCCATTCCGGTCTGATCGTCCGCCCGCGATACCGGGCCGGCAGAAACCCAAGCCCTGATCGCTGCCGGTTGCCTGCCCTGCAGAACGGCACCCGCCACGGCTTTCTGCCGTTGCGGGTTTCCGTGTGGCGGAAAAGCGGGGGGGCCTGATTGTTTTCGGGCAGCCGACCGGGGTCTGGCGGGTGCAGGCCGGCCCCGTTCCAGGTGAAACCCTGCCGGGAATTCACACCCCGCGTCCGTTCACATAGGTATCCAGCACCGATCCGGCATCGGTGGAAAAGTAGTCGCGCCGCTCGACGATGTGGCGGCGGATCATGGTGAAGACCCGGTCGATATGCACCTTCATGGCCCCGGCGGCCTGATCGGGGTCGCGCAGCTTCAGCCCGTCGACGACTGCGATATGCTCGCTCAGCACCACGTCAAGGTGACTGGGCAAGGGAATGGACAAACGCCGCACCCGGTCCAGCTGGGCCTTGGCACCGTTGATGATCTTCCAGATATGCGCCGATGCGCCAAAGGCGCAGATCATCGCATGAAAGGCCTCGTCCAGCGCGTAGAAGCCGTCATAATCCTGATCGGCTGCCATGCGCTTTTGCTGGTGTATGTTGAAGTCGATTGCCCGTTCGAACTGGGGGGTCATGCGGCTGGCGGCCAGACGCACGACCTTCAGCTCCAGCGCGTCACGCACCAGCTGGCCGTCGAACACCGACTGCAGATCGATTTTCGAGACATAGGTCCCGGAATTGGGCACGACCGACACCAGGTTTTCCGCCTGCAATTGCAGGATCGCTTCGCGCAGGGGTGTGCGGGAGATGCCAAGCTGCTGACAGATCAGCTTTTCATTGACGTTGCTGCCCGGTGCCAGATGCAGGTTCACAATGGCATCGCGCATGATCCCGTAGACCTGTGCTGTCTTGGGAAGGGCGGGGTCGATCTTGCTGATCAGTTCAGAAGGCAACCCCGGTATGCCGGCGTCGGACCTGTTCCCGACCTGCGGGTCTTTCTTCCTGGGTCGCGCCATCTTTCCTTCCTCGGGATCGCCGCCGCGATAGCCTTGGGCGGTCCCCTTTGCAATCGTCGGGCTGATCGCCCTTCGATTCCGCTGCATGACGGCCCAGGTGCCCGGCGTTCGTTGACAGGCAGTGAATACCAATATATTGGTTAGAGATCAAGTTTGTGATCGCAGAACTGTCACGGTCCGGGCGGTCTGCCGGGGCAGGATATGCGGTTCCGTCTTGCGGGTGATCCGACCGGGTCGGTCCACAACCGGGGCATGGACAGGAAGGTTGAGGGGCGGCGGGACCAGAAGATGACACTCACTGGCAGGACCGCCCTGATAACGGGTGCTGCGGGCACCATCGGCAGGGCAACGGCGCGCCGTCGGTGCCGCGTACCTTCTGTCGCAGGCCTTCCTGCCCGGTCGGCGCGCGGCGCGCCGGGGGCGCGTGATCAACATGGTTTACTGTGCGGCAAAGTCCGGCGGGCTGGCCGCAGGCACTGCCTGCGCGGTCTTGAAGGCGGCGATGATCTGGCTGATCTTTTCCATTGCGCGCGAAGGGGCGGGCGAAGGGGTGACGGCAAATGCCATCGCGCCCGCCTGTGTGATGTCGCCGATGGTTTCCGAACAGCTCACCGATGCGCAGCGGCAGACGCAGCTGGCGGCAATCCCGGTGGGCCGGTTCTGTGAACCCGAAGAAGTCGCACATGCGGTGATGTTTCCGGCCTCCCCGCTTGCGGGCTTCATCACCGGCGAGGTGATCGACATGAACGGAGGAATGCATCTTGACCAGGTATGGAATGGTTATCCGCCTGAAACCCGACCGTGTCACGCAGTACAGGCGCCTGCATGCCGACGTCTGGCCAGGCGTTCTGGACGCGATGCGCCGCAATGGCTGGCGCAATTTCGACATCTTCCTGAAGGAACCCGAAAACCTTCTGTTCGGCACGTTCGAATATCACGGCAACGATTTCGCGGCGGCAGCCCGGGCAATCGGTGCCGACCCCGAGACACAGCGCTGGCTGCGTGAAACCGATCCCTGTCAGGAACCCTTCGCCACACGCAGGCCCGGTGAATGGTGGGCCTATATGGACAACATCTTTCACATGGACTGACTGATGTTTCCCGCCATCGACGCACCTTACCCTTTGCGGGGCCCGAAGGCCGGAGACTGTCCATGGATGGCCGGGCCGGCCGCACCGATCCGCTTCAGACCGCGCTGCGGTCGGATGGGCACGGGCCGGCCGGTCTGCCTGCTTGCCGCCGACTGCCAGAGAACCGTCATGCCGCTGCGCAAGGCCATCGCGCATCTGCCCGGACCCGATCAGCGCGCCATTCTGCGGGATGCCGCAGCCAAGCCTTGCCGGCTGGCCAGGGGACGGTTGTGACACGGCTTTCCCGGTCCACCCTCGACCAGCTTCCCAAAGCTGTCGCCCGGCCACGCTATGACCGGGCAGCCCTGCGCACCGGCATCCTGCACCTTGGTCTTGGTGCGTTTCACCGTGCGCATCAGGCGGCCCTGACGGAAGACTGCCTGAATGCCGGGGCGACGGAATGGGGAATGGCGGCGGCTTCGCTGCGGTCGCCGGACACGCGCGATGCGCTGGCCCCCCAAGATGGGCTTTACACCCTGGCCCTGCGCGAGAATGAAAACCAGTCGTTCCAGGTGATCGGCGCAATCGGGCCGATGTTTGTGGCACCGCAGAACCCCGGTGCCCTGCTTGCAGGCATGACCGATCCGGATGTGCGGATCGTGTCGCTGACGGTAACCGAAAAGGGCTATACCGCCGATGTCGCGACGGGCGACCTGCGGCTGGACAACCGCGATGTGCAGCACGACCTGACGCATCCAGGGGCACCGCGCACGGCGCTGGGGTTCGTCCTGCGGGCGCTGGCGCTGCGGCGTGCGGCAGGAACTCCGCCCTTCACGGTTCTGTCCTGCGACAACCTGCCGGGCAACGGGCACCTCGCGCGGCGGGCACTGGTGCAGTTCGCCGAGGCCGCCGATCCTGCCCTTGGCCGCTTCATGGCAGATGACGTGGCCTGCCCGTCCTGCATGGTTGACCGTATCGTCCCCGCCACGACCGGGGCCGACCGCGCCATGGTGGCACACCATCTGGGGATGCAGGACGCCTGGCCTGTGCTGGCCGAACCGTTCTTTCAATGGGTGATCGAAGACCGTTTCCCCACCGGCCGCCCGGAATGGGAACGCTCGGGCGCCGAGTTTGTTGCCGACGTGGCCGCGCATGAAGCGATGAAGCTGCGCCTGCTGAACGGTGCGCATTCGACGATTGCCGCCATGGGCCGGGTGGCGGGGCTGGCCACCGTGGCCAGGGCGGTGGCCGATCCGGCAATCCGCGCCACGATCCGCGCCTGTTGGGTGGAAGTTGCACCAACCATCGCCCCGGGCATCGATGTTGCAGGATATACGGCGCGGCTTCTGGCCCGGTTCGACAACACGGCGCTGAACCACAGATGCGCCCAGATCGCCACGGATGCCAGCCTGAAGCTGCCGCAAAGGATCATCGCCCCGCTGCGCGAGCTGCACGCCAAAGGCCGGGCAACACCGATGCTGACCTTTGCGCTGGCTGCGTGGATCCGGTCCTGTCAGGGACAGGACGAAACAGGCGCAGCACTGCCCCTGGCCGATCCGCAACTGGAGGCGTGGACCGGGCGGCCCGGACCCGATGTTCCTGTGGATCAGACTGTCCGCGCCTTCGCCGGGTTCGCTCCGGTCTTCGGGCCGGGGCTGGAACCGGACCAGGCAGCCTCCATCCGGGAAGCCCTGGCAGATATCCGGACCCTTGGCATCCTGGCTGCCGCCAGACGCCGCCTTGCCCGAGCTTCCTGATCTGACCCTGGTCAAAGGGTCGTTCCTTGATCCGCCGGGTTGGCGACACCGGCCTGCGGTTGACCGGGCCCGCCTTAGGTGCCGGCGGGACCGGCACACCCGCGCTGCCTGACGCGCAATGCGCCCCTTCTGCGACATGCCAAACCGCACCGGCCGCGCTTCTACCCGATTGCCCCCGGTTGAGGGACTCTGCTGTTTTGCGACGTGCGGGAAAGAAAACTGTTGCAAGCCAAAAATCCAATATATTAGTATTATAAATGCACCAGGAACACTTTTCTCACGGGAGGGAACCCAATGAAGATGATACCGAAGGCAGCCGCCGCGCTGCTGCTGGGCACTGTTGTCTGCGCCCCGGCTCTTGCCGATGAAGGCACGAAGGTCGCCCTCGTTCCGGGTGGCCCACATCCCTACTTTGCCGCCTGGGAACAGGCAGGCGCCGATGCGAAGAAGGAATTCGGGCTTGGCGCGGCCGACTACCGGGTTCCCGCCAAGTGGGAACTGAACCTGCAAAGCCAGCTTCTGGAAAGCCTGCTGACCCAGGGCTACAATTCCTTCCTGATCTTCCCCGGTGATGCGGTCGGCACCACGTCGGTCGCGCAGGAGCTGGTGGACAATGGCGCGCAGGTCATCGCCACCGCCGGCTGCCTGAAGGACCCTTCGCCGGCCCTTTTCTGTCTTGGTACCGACACCGGCAATTCGGCCTATCTCGGTGCGAAAGAGCTGATCCGCGCCATGGGCGGCAAGGGCAAGATCGCCCATTTTACCGGTTTCCTTGTTGACCCCAACACCCAGCTGCGAATCGACGCGGTGCAGAAAGCGGCGGACGAGACGAATGGCGCCGTCGAAGTGGTGCAGGTCATCGCCGACATCGACGCCCCGCAACCGGCCGAAGAAAAAATCAACGCCTACCTTGCCGCCAATGCGGCCGGTGTGGACGGTATCATCACCACCGCCTGGGTGCCCGCCGTGGTTGCCGCAAATTCGCTGCGCAAGATCGGCGACAAGCGGATCAAGATGGTGGGCATCGACCATGACGAGGTGGTCATCAAGGCCATCGCCGACGGCTTTGTTGACGGCACCATGCTGCAGAACCCTTATGGCCAGGGCTTCATCGGGTCTTATGTGTTGAACAGGCTTCGCACCGGCTGCACGCTGAAGGAAGACGGTCCGTGGAAATCGAACGCGCTGACGTTCAGGTTCGTCGACAGCGGCACCGTTTTTGTCGATCAGGCCACCGCGCCCACCTATGTGAACGCCATGGTTGGCATCACCGCCGACCTTCTGGCAGGCTTTGAGAAAGACTTTCTGACCTGCTCGTAAGGTGCCCCGCCGCCTTGCAAGCGTGGCGGCGGCCGCCTGCCCAAGGGTGGCCGCCGCAACTTTTTCCGATCAGGAACCGCATCCATGGCCCATGCAGGTGCTGACAGACCGATCCCGCCGGGTTCTGCGCCCCGGCGGATGTCATCGGGCATGCGGCTTTTGCTTGGCAACGAATTCGGGCTGGCTGTCCTGATCCTGCTGACCGTCGCGATCTTTGCGCTGACGCTGGATGGGTTCACCTCGCCGTTCAGCATCTATACGATTGGCCGCCAGATCGGCATCGACACGATGATCGGGCTGGCGATGATGGCGGTGATCGTGACAGGCGGGCTTGATCTGTCGGTCGGGGCCATCGGCGTCTGCTCGGCGATGTTTTTTGGCTGGCTGATGCAGGTCATGGGTGTGCCGGTCCTTGTCGCCGTACCCTTGGCGGTGCTGTTCGGGGCAGGCCTGGGCTTCGTGAACGGCTTTACCGTGGTCATGTCCGGCGTTCACAGCTTCATCATCACGCTGGCGAGCATGAGCATCTTCTTTGGCGTGATGATCTTTCTGACCAGGGCCGCCGCTTTCAACGGCCTGCCGCCACAGGTGCAGGCCTTTGGAAAGATGCGGGTCCTGCAGGGCATTTCCCCGCTCCTGCTGATCGCGGTTGCCGTTTGCGCGGCACTGGTCGTCTTTTACCGCTATTCCACTCTGGGCCGGCAGATGCTTGCCGCCGGGGCCAATGCGCGCGCGGCAGAACTTTCGGGCATCCGCACCGGCCGCGTCATCGTGGCCTGCCACATGCTGACGGGACTTCTGGCGGCCATCGCCGGGCTGATGGTCACGGCCCGGACCGGTGCCGCGGTTCCGTCCATGGCCGGGCAACTGGGCCAGGACTGGCTTCTTCCGGCCTTCCTTGCGCCGGTGCTTGGCGGCACGCTGCTGTCCGGCGGGCGCGTGTCGGTCATCGGCACGCTGCTTGGCGCGACCTTCATCAACATCATGACTTCGGGCCTGCTGCTGATGCGGGTGGGAGAGTTCTGGATCCTCGCCTTTCTGGGTGTGATGCTGCTGATCGCGGTGCTGGCCGACCGGACGCGCCAGATATTCCTGACATCACGGGGGATGATCTGATGGCCGCCACACGCGACAGCGCCCTGACACGGGCCTTCGACAATGACTGGATCGGGCCGGGGCTGGTCAGCCTGATCGCCGTGGTCGCAATCAGCCTGGCGCAACCGGCCTTCCTGTCATCCTTCAACATCTTCGTGCTGATGTCGGCGATCTCGGTCAACATGGTCATCGCCCTGGGGCAACTGGTGATCATCGGGCTTGGCCAGATGAACCTTGCGCTTGGCTCGATCGGCGGACTGGTCGCGATCAGCTTTGCCGGCGTGATCGAACGCTATGGCGTTCCGGTTCCGCTGGCCCTGGCCTTTGCCCTTGGCATCGGCATTGCGGCGGGCATGTCCGGCGGCTACATCATTGCCCGCACGATGATTTCCGCCTTCATCATCACCCTTGCGGGATTGCAGATATTCAAGGGCATCAACCTTGGCATCACCGAAGCGCAGCCTTTCTATGGCGTGCCCGAGGCTGTGAAAGCCTTCGGTCAGGCGTCTGTCATCGGCCCCCTGCCCTGGCTGATGGTCCCGATGATGGTCTGCTCTGTCGCCATGTGGTATCTTTTCAACCGGATGCGGATCGGGCGGCATATCCTTGCCATGGGGTCGAACCCGCAGGCGGCAGAACTGTCCGGGATCGACCCGAAAGCCACGATCATCTGGGCGCATGGCATCTCGGGGCTATTGGCCGCCATTGCCGGGCTTATGCTGGTTGCACGCCTGCAGATAGGCCAGCCGACGATCGGGGATGACTGGCTGATCTCTTCCTTTGCGGCCCCGGTGATCGGCGGCGCGGTGCTGACGGGGGGGCGCGTTTCGGTTGCGGGCACCTTTTTCGGGGTCGTGATCATTGCGATCATCACGCAGGGACTGGTCATGTTCAACATCGATCCCTTCGTTGTGCAGATCGTGCTGGGTGCGCTGATCCTTTGGGCTGTCGCGGTCAACAGACTGCGCGAGGTGCGCATCGCCCGGGTCCAGGCACGGGGGGCAGGCGCATGACCGCGTTGCAGGTCTCCCATGTCAGCAAGTCCTTCCCCGGTGTCCGTGCGCTGCATGACGTGTCGATGACGATGACCGCAGGATCGGTCCACGCCCTTCTGGGCGAAAACGGGGCGGGCAAGTCGACGCTGATCAAGATCGTCACCGGCATCTGCAAGCCCGACAGCGGCACGGTGTCGATGAACGGTGCGACCGTGCGCTTTGCCAACCCGCGGCAGGCGGCGGCAGGGGGCCTTGGCGTGGTCCACCAGGAACGCAATCTGGTCACCCGCTTTTCGGTGGGCGAAAACATCCTGCTGGACCGGCTGGGCAACCGCGCCCTGTCCCTGGTCGATTACACGTCCCTGCACCGCGAGGCGGAGAAGTGGCTGAAGCTTCTGGACCTTGACGTAGACCCGCGCACAATCGTGTCGCGGCTGTCGGTCGCGCAGATGCAACTGGTCGAGATCGGCAAGGCGCTGTCGCTGCAATCCAGGGTCCTGCTTCTGGATGAACCCACCGCGTCGCTGACGCCCAACGAATCCAAGGTGCTTTTCCGCGTCCTGCGGCGGCTGCGCGATGATGGCGTGGCAATCGGCTTTGTCAGCCACAAGCTGGAAGAGGTGTTTGACATCTGCGACCGCGTGACCGTCCTGCGAGACGGGCGGAACGCCTGCGACAGTGCCGGTCTTTCGCAACTTGATCGTAATGACGTGGTGCAGATGATGATCGGCCGGGCCGAGCGCATCACCACGCGCGCCCCCCGCCCCGGGACAGATGCCGCACCCTATCTGGAACTCAGGGGCTACGGCTCGGGTGCCGGTCACCGCGACATTAACCTGACCGTCCGCCCCGGAGAGATCGTGGGCCTTTACGGCCTTGTCGGCGCCGGCCGCAGCGAGCTTGCCCGCGCAATCCTGGGGCTGTCAAAACAGGTCGCGGGCGAAGTGCGGGTCCTGGGGCGGGCCGTTCACATCAGCTCGGTGGCACAGGCGCTGCACCACCATGGCATCGGCTATGTCTCTGAGGATCGCAAAGCCGAAGGCCTGATCCTGATGCATTCGGTGCTGGCCAATGGCGGCATCACCATCTGGCGCAAGCTTGCCAATGCACTGGGCTTGCTGCGCGACACCACCATCGCAGCCAGGGTGGGCCCGGTGCTGACGCGGCTGGAGGTGAAGACCCCTTCGGTCCACCAGATCACCGGCAATCTGTCGGGCGGCAATCAGCAGAAGGTGTCGGTTGCGAAATGGCTTGCGGCGGGGGTGCGCCTTCTGATCATCGACGAGCCGTCGGTCGGCATCGACATCAAGACCAAGGCCTATCTGCACGACCTGATCCACGAACTGGCCGAACAGGGCACCGCCATTCTTCTGATCACCTCGGACATGCCCGAGATGATCGATGTCGCAGACCGGATTCTGGTGATGGACGGCTACCGCATCAAGGGCGAGGTCGGGAACGACCGAAGCTATGATCCGGTCTCCAGGGCGATCATGGGCCTGATTCACGACAGGGCGGCAGCCTGACATGGCGCGCATAACCCGCATCGACGCGCTGATGGTGGACCTGGTGCCAGAGGTGAAGCGCACCGATGCAATCCAGTCCTTTGTAAGCCAGGAGACACCGATCCTGCGCATAACCGATGCCGATGGCGCGGTGGGCACGGGCTACAGCTACACCATCGGCACCGGCGGGCCCGCGATCATGTCGCTTTTGCAGCGAACCCTTGCGCCCGCCTTGCTGGGGCGCGAGGCGGACGGGATCGAACGCATCTGGCGCGACCTTCTGTTCCTGACCCATGCGACCACGGTCGGGGCGATCACCTCTTTGGCGCTTGCGGCCATCGATACCGCTCTTTGGGATCTGAAATGCCGCAGGGCGGGCCAGCCGCTGCACCGCATGGCCGGCGGCGCGCAAGACCGGATACCGCTTTACACCACCGAGGGCGGCTGGCTGCATCTGGACACCGGCGCGCTGGCTGAAGATGCGCTGCGGGCGAAAGAGGCGGGATTTGGCGGGTCCAAGATCAAGATCGGCCGCCCGCATGTGTCCGAAGATGTCGCCCGCCTGACCGCTGTCCGCGATGCCGTCGGCCCGGCCTTTGAGATCATGACCGACGCCAATCAGCGCTTTACCCTGGACGAGGCGATCCGCCGCGCCCGCTGCCTGACGCCGCTCGACATTGCCTGGCTGGAAGAACCTCTGCCCGCCGACGATCTGTCGGGTCATCAGCGCCTGTCCGAAAGTACCCCGCTGCCGATTGCGGTTGGCGAAAGCCTGTATTCGCCGTTGCACTTCCGCGAATATCTTCAGCGCGGGGCCTGTTCCATCGTGCAGGTCGATGTGGCGCGGATCGGCGGGATCACGCCCTGGCTCAAGACGGCGCATCTGGCGGAAACTTTCAACGTGCCGGTCTGCCCGCATTTCCTGATGGAACTGCACGTCAGCCTTTGCGCCGCCGTTCCAAACGCGCGCTGGGTGGAATACATCCCGCAACTGGACCGGCTGATCACCGAACCGATGCGGATCGCCGATGGTCACGCCATCCCGTCAAACGCGCCGGGCCTTGGCATCGCCTGGGACGATGCCGCCATCAACCGGTTGGCCGTGCCGGGATCGGCCTTCGGCATCAGATGAGACCGGCAACCTGGGGCGCAGGATCATGAAGGCTTTTCTCCTGCATGGCGCGGCGGACCTGCGCCTGGCTGACCTGCCCGTGCCGGACCCCGACGCCGGCGATGTCCTGATTGCCGTTCGCCGTGCCGGCATCTGCGGGTCGGACATGCATTACTATGGCCATTTCCGGGTCGGCAGCTTCATCCCCAAGCGCCCTTTCGTTCTTGGCCATGAGTTTGCGGGCGAGATTGTCGCGGTTGGGGCCGGGGTCCCAACCACCCGGATCAGCGAGCGCGTCGCCGTGGACCCGTCGATGCCCTGCGGTGTCTGTGGCGATTGCCGCAGCGGGCGCTACAACCTGTGCCGCGACATGCGCTTTTATGGTTCGGCCAGCTGCGATCCGCATGTCAATGGCGGGTTCGGGGAATTCGTGACCGCCCCCGCTGCGAACTGCCTGACCCTGCCGGATGCCCTGGACTGGGGGCAGGCCGCGATGATTGAACCCCTGTCCGTGGCCGTTCACGCCCTGGGGCGCGCAGTGACGGTGGCCGGCAAGACCGTGCTGGTCACGGGCGGCGGCACCATCGGACAAGTGACGGCGCTGGTTGCCCGTGCCTTCGGCGCGGCCTGCGTCGTGCTCAGCGACATTGACCCCGGACGGCGCGCCTTTGCGCTGGCGCGTGGGGCCGATGCCGTGCTCGACGCCGCCGACCCCGACTTTGTCCTTCAGGCGGGAAATCTTGCCCCCGGCGGGTTCGACGTGGTGGTCGAGGCGGCGGGGTCTGCCCAGGCACTGGAACAGGGGCTGCACACAGCCCGCCGTGGCGGCACCATCGTGCAGGTCGGCACCCTGCCCGGCAGCGTGACGCTGCCGCTTAACCTGGTCATGGCCCGCGAACTGGCACTTGTGGGGTCGTTCCGCTTTGCCAACGCGTTCCAGAGCTCGATCACCCTCGTTGCGCAGGGGCGGATTGATGTGCGGCCCCTGATCACGGCGGTCTATCCGCTTGCCGACTTGCCCGTTGCCATCGAAGCGGCAATCCATGACCGGCGCAACATCAAGGTCCAGATCGCGCCTTGACCAAAACCCCCGGTGCCGGTGCCCCTTGCTTTGTCGCCTCCGCCGCCATTTGCAGCGGGTGATTGAGCCGGACAAAGACCTGTCCGGCGGGGTTCAGGGTTCCCGCGCAGGGGTGCCCTGTTGGTTTCGCCCGCCCCGGTATCCGTGACCACCGGCCGCTTCCGGCCGATGCGGCCCTGACGCGCCTTGCGGCGGGTGCGCCTGCGGGCGATGCCGGGCCGCCCCTGCCCGGGGCGGGCCGGGGTTTTCTTGCCGCAAGACCCCCGCCAAGGGCAAAGGCCCGTATCGTGCGGCCGCCGGCCTGCCGCCCGCGCCCGGCCAGTGCGGCCACCGGCCCGCGCGGGGTGAAGGCCCCCCTGCGCGGGCATGGCGGCCTTGCGCAGCCTTTGGCCCGCATCAGGCCGCGCCATCGCGCGCGCGGACAGCCGCAGAAGGCGGTTTCGTCACAAGGGCCGGCCCGCATGTCCCGGCCTTGACGGGCAATCACACACCGGACTGAGAGGAAGTTCCCCGGCGGTTCACTCAGGCCCCATGCCGCCCTGACCGTCTTCAGGCCCGGCCGGACGCAGGCTGTCGGCGTCGGGCTTGCCCCGCCTGCCCGACCGTACGTCCGACAGCAGGCGCTTCATCTCCGCAAGGCAGTCCTGCCCGGCGCGGTTCCGGCCAAGGCTGACCGCCGTGGAAAGGATATCGATCACGACCATCGCCGACAGGCGCGACACGGTCGGCGTGAAGAGATCGGTGTTTTCAAGCGTCTCTGCCACGATCGCGATGCTGCAATGGGACAGAAGCGGGCCGCGTGCCCCGGTGATTCCGATCGTCGTGGCACCTTTTTCCCGGGCGACGCGCGCGGCGCGAACAACATCCACCGTCGTTGCGGTGTTTGAAATCGCGACAGCCACATCGCCGGGGGCCAGCATGGCGGCGGCCATCAGCATCTGGTGACCATCGGTCTGCGCGCTGCAGGGTGCGCCGAACAGCGGAAACTTCTGCTGCGCGTCAATCGCCACGATGCCCGATGCCCCCAGACCGAAGAATTCAATCCTCGGGGCCGCCGAAAGCGCTGCCACGGCCGCGCGGATCGCATCCGGATCAAGATGCGCGCGCACCCATGCGATGTTGGAAAGGTTGAAGTCGAAGATCTTTGCGATGATCCCGCCAAGATCATCGGCCGGGCCTATGGCCGAATGCGAGGTTGTCCGCGCAAAGGCAAGGGACCGTGCAAGCTTTACGCGCAGATCGCGAAAACCCTCGCACCCGATCGCAGCCGCAAAGCGGATCACGGTCGGTTCGCTGACGCCCGACGCAGCGGCAAGGGCGCCAAGCGTCATCTCGACGGCGGCCTGCGGTGCCTGCAGAATTGTCTCTGCCACACGCCGGTCTGACCGGCGCAGGTCGGGCAGACTGCGGGCGATAACCTCCAGAAGGTTGTCCCCGACTGCCGACGTGCGGGCCGGTTCAGTCGCCATGACATCCATCCGCTTCAAGGCGCAGCGTCTCTCCGGCGACCGGACGCAGGATGGTCAGCGCCCGCTCTGCCGCTGCCGCCCGGTCAATGGCCGAAGACCCGCAGGTATTGAAGGAAAACATGCCGAAATGATGCGGTACAAGGACAGAAGCCCCTGCGGCCCGGGTCAGTTCGATGGCCTCTTCCAGGGTGAAGTTGCCGGGGATGCCTGCTGAAAGGCGGCGGGCGTCGCGGCCGTTGACCGGCAGCAGGGTGATATCCGGACGAAACGCGCGCAGGGCCGCACCCAGCCCGTCGAAGGGGATGCAATCGCCGGAATGATACATCCTGATCCCGCCGGCCAGCAGGCCATAGCCCAGAAAGACGTGCCGCCCCCCGGCATCGGTTTCGGGCGTCTCGTGCGCTGCCGGAAAGACCTGAACCGTCAGGTCGGGGCCAAAGCGGATGACCTGCCCGGCATCCGCGGGCACCAGCTGCGCGCCCGCACCGCTGCGCGCCCGCGCCACGTCCAGCCGCGCGGCGGGGACGACGACCGGAAGACCCGGAAAGCGCGCCGCAAGGGGACCCAGCGTGTCAGGGTCCATGTGATCGCCATGCGCATGCGTGATCAGCACGACATCCGGGCGCGGCAGGTCCTGCGGCAGGACGGGCGGGGGCATCATGCGGCGATGGTCATTTACCTGCCCCGCATACTTGCGCGCCAGACTGTCGGACAGATAGGGATCGATCACAACCCGCGTCTGCCCCGTTTCAATCCAGAACCCCGCCTGCCCCAGCCAGAAAAGGCCCGGCGTTCCGGGCGCAGGCCAGCCGGGGGCGCGCTTAATCCGCATCGCCGTCCAGCACCAGCAGAAGATTCTCCACCGCCCGGATCGTGCTGCGTTCGACCGAGGCATCGGTGAAGCCGCCGATATGGCTGGTCATCACCACGCCGGGATGGTCCAGCAGCGGCGAAGGGGCGGGCGGCTCTGTCTCGAACACGTCCGTTGCATAGCAGGCGATGCGGCCCGACCCCAGCGCCGCCCGCACCGCCATGGGATCGACCAACCCGGCGCGGGCGGTGTTCACCACGACCGCACCCTGCGCCAGCGCCGATATCCGCGCAGCGGTCAGAAGCGGCCTGCCATCGGCGGGCATCGGCGCATGCAGGCTGACCACATCCGCCCCTGCAAGGGCTGCATCCAGCGTTGTGCGGACAAATCCCCTGTCCGGAAAAAGACCTTCGGGCGCAAAGGGATCATGGCCCGCAACCCGTGCCCCCAGATCAAGGCACATCCGCGCATAGGCCGTGCCGATGGCCCCCAGACCGACCACCGCGATCCGCGCCCCCGCGATCTCGCGCCCAAGGCTGCGCGGCCAGTCGCCCCGCCGCATCCCCTCATGGGTCCACACGATCCGCCGCAGGCCCGCCAGCGTCAGCGCAAGCGCAAGCTCAGCCACGCCCCGCGCATTGGCACCTTCGGCGCGGAACACCCGGATCCGCCGGGCCTTCAGCGCGGGCAGCGGCAGGTTGTCCACGCCCGTGCCGTTGCGGCTGATCACGCGCAATCGCCGTGCGGCGTTGATCACCGCCTCGCTGACGGGTTCCACCCCGGCCAGCCAGCCAAGACAATCCGGCACCGCCCCAAGCAGCGCCCTTTCGTCCGGAATCATCCCCGGTGCGGGCATCACCAGATCATAGCCGCGGTCCTGCAGCACACTCAGTGCCGGGTGGCCGCCCTTTGACAGCGACCGGGGCGTGATCAGGATGCTTCCCCTCATCCGCCGCGCCCTGTCACGCGTGCCGCGATGGCCGCAATCCTGTCGAAGGCGGGGCCGCGCACCGGAATGTCCGCATGAAACACCTGGGCGATCACCTGTGTCCAGCCGTGGATGAAATAGGTCCAGCCGTCTTCGATCTGCAACTGCCGCAGTGGCGCCTGCGCGCGGGCCTGATCCAGGAAGACCAGATCACCGCGATAGTTCAGGTCCCAGGCGATGGCACCTTCCGGAAACCGCGCCGCATCGGTGACCGGCGAGCCTGGCGCATCCTTGCCCAGCCCTGTCGCGTTGATGACAAGCGCGCCGGGCGAAAGGCCCGCCATGACGGCGTCATTGTCCCCGGGGTGCGGGGCCAGGATGCATTCGACCGGAATGCCGTGACCAAGGCTGCGGTGGATCGCCGCAAGATGATCCAGCCGCGCCTGGCTGCGGTTTGAGACAAGGATGCGCGACGGCCGATCGCTGCCCCGCGCCGCCTGCGACAGATGCCATGTCAGCGCGATGGTGGACCCGCCCGCCCCCATCGAAAAAACCTCGGCCTTCGTTCGCGCGAAATGTCCCTTTGGCACAAAGCCGTCGATGGCAAGGCCGGAAGAGATCGGGTCCTTCGCGTGGCACAGGAACCGCCCGTCGCGCTTGGACAGGCAGCTTGTCTCTTCCATCAGCGCGGCATGGGGATCAATCTCATCGAACATGTCCCGCGCCGCCGCGAAAAGGTCAAGCTTGTGCGTCGTCACCAGCGCCCCACGCGACAGCGGGTCGGATTTAAGGAACGAGACCACCTCGCGGTAGCGTTCCGGCCTGTCATGCGGCACAAGGTCGATGCCGCGCATGTCCACATCGCCAAGGCCCAGATGCCGCGCCCATTCCGGAAAGACGCGCATGATCGATGACTGGCCCGTGGTGACCCCGATGAACCAGAAGGTGGCCTTTTCGGCGGGTTTCATGCCCTGCCCCTGATCGGTACGGGCACCCTGACCGCCGCCCCTGCCCTGGCGGCGGTCAGTCCTTTGCCGGGCGTGGCGGGCGTAACGCCGCCCGCCGGATGGAAACCGGCACCCCTGCGCCCAGGGGGTGGGGCGATGCGTTCCGGCATGACTGGCCCGCCCGCGACAACCGCATCCGCCGGACGGGGCGCAAACCCCGGATCACCGGTCACGGCACCGGGCCCGGCGCTGCGGCGGGACAGGCCAATGCAGATCATTCACGCCCCCGAGGCATGAATGGCCGCAATCTCGGCCTCGGTCCGGGGGCGCCACCGGGGGTTTTCCACGGTCCGCCAGCCCCTGGCATCCGCAACGACGCGCACACGCATACCGTTCGACCGCGCGATGATCCCGTAATCCTGCCCGGAATCCGCCGGATACACAAAGGTCATGACCAGCGGCTCTGTCCCGGTGTTGACCGAACGGTGAATCCAGCAGGGGGGGACATAGACGGTTGCTCCGGGTGTGACCTGCAGGGTAACGACCTGTCCGTCAGGGCTTTCCATCACCATGACGCCCTGCCCAAGCTCGCCGCGATAGGTTTCGGGGCGGTTGGCGACGGCATGGATGTGCCCGCGGGTCATGAAGAACTCGTCCCCGATCCGGCCGGGCAGCATATGCGTGACCCCAAAGCAAAGATCGCCGCTTGCACCGCTGGGGCGGAAATCCTCGACCGTGTAGACAACCCGGTCGCCCGACCCCAGCGCCGCGTCAAAAGCAGCCGCATCGGCATAAAGTCCGGCCAGGTCGGACAGACGCTTTTCATAGCGGGTGGTACTTGCGGACAGGGTGCCGTGCTGTGGCGAAAGGTGATGGACGGACGGGGTGACAAGCATGGGATTGCTCCGCAGAATCTGGTAGTCAAACTACACAAACGATCCGTCAGTTCAACTGCATTGCCCGCCTTTGGCTATCCATATCTGTAAACTGGCGAAAACCGGGCAGCATTTCTGACGCACCTTCCCAAATCGGTAGTTTCACTACATTTGCGATTGCTTTGTCCCCCGACTCGGGCCAGTATTTGCCGGTATGGCGGGGGGCACTGCATGACGGCGTCGGCAGAACGGCAGGACGGGATAAAGCACCTTTTCATCTGGCCGGCCTTCCTGATCGTTCTGGTCGTTTCGCTGTTTCCGCTGATCTATGCCCTGACCGTCAGCTTCCAGACCGTCCGTATCGTGCCGCCGACACCGCCACGCTTCGTCGGGCTGGACAACTATGCGCAGATTGCCTCGTCAGCGCGGTTCTGGGGCGCAATCGGCACGACGGCGCTGATCACCTTCCTGTCGGTTTCCGCGCAATATGTGCTGGGCTTCCTGCTTGCCCTTGCGCTGCATCACAATGTGCCCGGCGCATCGCTTTACCGTGTGACCTTCCTTTTGCCGATGTTCCTGGCGCCGGTGGGCGTGGCGCTGATCGCGCGGATGGTGTTTCATCCGTACCTTGGCCCGGTGAACGACGCGATGGCGGGCCTTGGCTTTGCCTATATGCCGTTCCTGACCGAAAAGTGGCCCGCAATCATGGTCCTTGCCGTCATCGACACCTGGCAATGGACACCCTTTGTCACCCTGCTGATGCTGGCCGGGCTTCAAGGCCTGCCGCAAGAGGTGTTCGAAGCCGCGCGCGTTGACAACATCGGTGCGTGGCGGCGGTTCTGGGGCATCACCTTCCCGATGCTGCTGCCACTGTCTGTGGCGGTGATCTTCATCCGCCTGATCGAAGGCTTCAAGATCATAGACACCGTCTTTGTCCTGACGGGGGGTGGCCCCGGCACGGCAACCGAGACGCTGACGCTTTTCGCCTATAACGAGGGTTTCAAGAAGTTCAACCTTGGCCTGACCTCGGCCCTGTCCTTTCTGTTCCTGATCGTTGTCATCGTCTTCGGAACGGTCTACCTTGCCGCCGCGCAGCGCCTGACGCGGAGATATGCGTGACAGAGAACCGGGGCCTTCGCCGGATGGGGCTGCTGCTGTGCCTTGTCTGGCTGTTCTTTGCGGCCTTCCCGCTTTACTGGGTGCTGGTCACGGCCTTCAAGCCGCCGCTCGCGGTGTCGCAGGGGCCAACCTATATCCCCTTCGTGGATTTCCAGCCAACGCTCCAGGCCTTCCGCGATGCCTTTGCCGGCCTGCGCGGGGATTTCATCGGGCCCATCGTCAGTTCCATCCTTGTGTCGGTCACGGCCACGGTCCTGTCGGTTTTCCTGGGAACGATGGCGGCCTATGCCCTTGTGCGCTTTACCTTCCGCATCCGCCTGCTGGCCGGGGTTGCCTTTGCGGTCATCTCCATCGGCGGCTTCATCCTGCTTGATGCCCTGACCGCCCTGCGCGTACCCCATGCCCTGCTGATCGTCCTCGTCACGGCCCTTCCCGTGGCGGTCTGGCTGAACGGGCGCGCCCTTCCCGGCCCGGTTCTTGGCAACGATGACGTGACCTTCTGGTTCGTGTCGCAGCGCATCTTTCCGCCCATCGTTTCGGCCTTCGCGATCTACCTGCTGTATGCCCAGATGGGCAAGATCGGCCTGCCGCTGCTTGACACCTTCGGCGGGATGGTCATCGTCTACACCGCCTTCGGCCTGCCCTTTGCGGTCTGGCTGATGCGCGACTTCCTGACCACCGTCCCGCTTGAGGTTGAAGAGGCCGCAATGGTTGACAACATCGGACGCATGCGCATCTTCTTTCAGATCGTGCTGCCCATGGCGATGCCGGGCCTGATCGCAACGTCCATGATCGTGCTTGCCTTTGTGTGGAACGAATTCCTTTTCGCCCTTCTTCTTACCACCGGCGACTGGCAGACGCTGCCGATCCTTCTGGCAGGCCAGAACAGCAGCCGGGGTGACGAATGGTGGGCGATCTCAGTCGCAGCTCTCATCTCCATCGGGCCGATGGTGCTGGTCGCGGCGATCCTTGGCCGGATGATGCGGTCCGGCCTTCTGTCCGGCTCAATCAAGTGATCTTCATAAGGGAGGAAAAAAGATGAAGAAACTTCTGTTGACCGCTGCCCTGCTGCCCATCGGCGGCATGGCTGCGGCCCAGTGCGCGCCCGATTTCACGGGTGTCACGCTGAACGTGTCAACCCAGAACGGACCGGCCATTGCCTCGGCCCTGTCCGCAGCGGCCGAAGTCTGGGAGGCAAAGACCTGCGGCACCGTCAATGTGATCGAATTCCCCTTCGGTGAGCTTTATCCGAAATTCCTGACGGCCATGTCGCAGGGAACGGGCGATTTCGACGTGATCGGCTTTGTTCCGGCGTGGCTGCCCGACTTTTCCCCCTTCCTGTCCACGATGCCCGCCGCGCTTCAGGAAGGCTCCAACTGGGACGACATCCACCCGACCTACCGCGAGCGCCTGATGGTCTGGGACGGCGCGGTGAAGTCGGCCACGATGGACGGCGACATGCACATGCTGAACCTGCGTGCCGACCTTCTGGACAATCCCGACGAACAGAAAGCCTTCCAGGAAAAGTACGGCTATCCGCTTGCCGCGCCGGTGACATGGGCGCAGTACCGCGATCAGGCGGAATTCTTCAACCGTCCCGACAAGGGCATGTACGGCACCGCCGAGGCCTATCGCCGGGGTGGCCAGCAGTTCTGGTATTTCTTCAGCCACGCGGCCAGCTACACCAACAACCCCAACAACCCGGGGTCCATGTTCTTTGATCCTGAAACGATGGACGCCCAGATCAACAATCCCGGCTGGCTGCGCGCGCTGGAAGAATACAAGGATGTCCTTCAGTTCAACCCGCCGGGGGCCTTGAACAACGGGTCGGGTGACGTGCGTCCGCTTTATGCCGGCGGAACCGTGGCGATGAACCTGGACTGGGCGGATTCCGGCGTGCTCGGCTCTACCGAAGGGGTGATCGACGGGTATGTGCGCACCGCCATGCTGCCCGGCTCCACCGAGATCTGGAACCACAAGTCCAAGGCATGGGACACCTTCCCCGAAATCGTCCACTCGCCCTTCCTCGCCTTTGGCGGCTGGCAGCTTGGTGTGCCGGGCGACAGCAAGAACCAGGAAGCGGCATGGGATTTCGTGGCGACCGTCATCAGCCCCGAGGTTTCGGGCAGGGCGATCGTGACGGCGAACTCGGGCGTGAACCCCTACCGCTTCAGCCACTACGACAATCTGGATGCCTGGTCTTCGATCTTCTCGGCGGAAGAGGCCGCGTCCTACCTGGGCGCACAGCGCGCCTCGCTGGATGCGCCGAACGTCGCCCTCGACCTGCGCCTGCCCGGCTTCTTCTCTTACACCGAAGTGCTGGAGATCGAGCTTTCCAAGGCGCTGGCGGGTGAGGTGGAACCCCAGGCGGCACTGGATGCCATCGCGGCGGAATGGAACCGTCTGACGGACGAATTCGGCCGGGACACCCAGCTTGCGGCCTACCGCGCCTCTGTCGGTCTGCCGCCGCTGAAGTAAGGCCCGCCCGATACAGGGCCTTGCGCCAAACGAATACCGCGCCCCCGGAACCAACCGGGGGCCGTCCTTTCAGGGAAACGGCCAATGCCCCACGTCGAGCTTGACGCGATCACGAAGTCTTTCGGGGCCGTCAGTGTTCTGCCGCCCCTGTCGCTTAGCGTCGGGAAGGGAGAGTTTGTTGTCCTTGTCGGCCCGTCGGGCTGCGGCAAGACCACAACGCTGCGCATCCTTGCCGGGCTGGAGACGGCAAGCTCGGGACAGGTCCGCATCAATGGCCGCGACGTGACACATGCGCGACCGGGCGAGCGCAATACCGCCATGGTATTCCAGAACTATGCCCTTTATCCGCACATGACGGTGCGCGGGAATATCGGCTATGCAATGAAGGTCCACGGTGTTCCGCGCGCCGAAATCGATGCCCGCGTGGACGAGGCGGCAAGGCTTCTTGCCCTTGATCCCTATCTTGACCGCAAGCCCAGGAACCTGTCCGGCGGCCAGCGCCAGCGCGTTGCCATAGGCCGCGCGCTGGTCCGCCAGCCGGAAGTCTTTCTTTTCGACGAACCGCTTTCCAACCTTGATGCCAAGCTGCGGGTCGAGATGCGCACCGAGATCAAGCTTCTTCAGCGCCGTCTTGGCACAACGGCCGTCTATGTCACCCATGACCAGGTCGAAGCGATGACGATGGCCGATCGCGTGGTCGTCATGCGCAGTGGCCGGATCGAACAGGCGGCAGACCCGATCACCCTTTATGAACAGCCCGCGAACCGCTTTGTTGCGAATTTCATCGGGTCGCCCGCGATGAACTTCTTCGATGTGCGGATCGAAGACGGCGCGGTCATGCTTGGTGCGCAGCGTTTGCCCCTTGTCGAGGCGGACGCCCGCCGTCTGGGAAGCCGCCGGACGGTGATTTTCGGCATTCGTCCCGAACACATGCGCCATTCCGCGCACGAGGCCCGGCTGACCCTTTGGCCCGAGGCGATCGAACCGCTCGGGGCGCAAACGCTGCTGCTTGGGCGGGCCGAAGGGCAGAAGATAACCGCACAGGTCGACCCCCGCTTTCCGGCCAGTGTCGGCCAGCCTTCCACCGTCACGATCGACATGACGCAGGCCCATTTCTTTGACCCCGAAACCGAAGCCCGGCTGTGACGCGCGATCTTTTCCTTGCGATTGATGTCGGGACGGGAAGCTGCCGCGCCGCGCTGGTTGATGCCCAAGGGCGCATCCACGCCATCGCCCACCGCGAACACGAACAGATCGTTCCCCGTCACGGCTGGTCCGAACAGCGCCCCGCCGACTGGTGGGAGGGATGCGTGCAAAGCATCCGCGCCGTCCTTGCGCGCGTCACGGATGCCGCCGCCCGCACCGCCGCGATCTGCGCCTGCGGCCAGATGCACGGCGCGGTCCTGGTGGATTCGGGCGGCCGGCTTACCCGCGATACCGCCCCGCTGTGGAACGACAAGCGCAGCGTGCCGCAGGTGAAGGCTTTCGCCGAAGGTGCCGATCTTGACACGGCGATCCAGCTGACCGCCAACGCCCCCTCGCCGGCCTGGCCCGCCTTCAAGCTGGCCTGGCTGATGGAACATGACCTGTCTGCCGTCGAACGCGCCGCGCACATCCTGATGCCGAAGGACTGGATAAACCTGAACCTGACGGGCCTTGCGGCGCAGGATGTGACCGAAGCCTCGCTCAGTTTCCTGATGGACCGGCACAGCCGGGACTGGTCGCCACGCATGGTGGAAATGACGGGAATTCCGGGGCGGCTGCTTCCGCGCCTTCGGGCACCATCGGAGATTCTCGGCCCCCTCACCACGGCCGCCGCGCAGGCGCTTGGCCTTGCAGCAGGCATTCCCGTGCTTGTCGGGGCGGGGGATTATCCGATGGCCCTTCTCGGGTCAGGCGCGCTGGTGCCGGGCACGGGATCGGACGTGACGGGCACATCGACCATCATCACGCTGATCCAGCCCGAACCGGTGATCGCAGAGGGTGTCTCGAACGTTCTTTCTGCGGCGGGCCTGTGGGGCAGCTTCACCCTGCTCGACGCCGGAGGGGATGCCGTTCGCTGGGCGCGCCGCGCGTTCCACGACAACGCGCTGTCCTTTGGCGATGTGGATGCTGCCGCCGCGCGGTCGGTTGCGGGTGCCAACGCGCTTTTCTTCCTGCCCTACCTGTCCGGCGAACGTTTCGGCGCGCATCGCAACTCGCGCGCGCATTTCATCGGGCTGACGGCAGGACACGGCCTTTCCGACCTGCACCGTGCGGTTCTGGAAGGTGTCGCCTTCTCGGTCCGGCGGGAACTTGATCGGCTTCAGGGCGGACACGGACGCCCCGAACGCATCATCGCCGCCAGCGGGGGTGCCAGATCGCGGCTCTGGCTTGGCATCAAGGCCGCCATGTACCGCACGCCCTACGTGATCGCCGAAGAGGCCGAATGCGGTGTGATCGGCGCGGGGGTTCTGATGGCGGCAGCGACGGGTGCCGCACATGACCTTGCCGGGGCAACGGCGCGGATGGTCCGCTTCACCGATGAGATTGAACCCGATCCTGCGGCCGCAGACCGGTATGACCGCATGATGCCGGTCTATGCCGACGCATATCGCGCCATGCAGCCATTCTATGATCGGCTCGACAGCATCGTTTCCGGCTGATGTTCCTGCCGGTTGGCGGCACAGCCGGCGCTGGCGGTGCAGCGCCGCCGCCTGCCGTGACGAACCATGGCAGCCCCCCCGTTGGGCGGCTGCCGCAGACAGCCTTTGCCATGATCCCGTCTGATCGCGCACAGGGGTTGACCGGCGCGGGGATGACCTTTCCCGTGCAGCCGCCAAGGCCGGTGGTGGGGCCCTGCCCCATGCACCACCCGCGAAAGGCAAGGCAAACTCCACAACTTCAAGGCCAGCGGTCCCGGCCGGGTTGGTACCCCTGACCAAGGCGCGCGGGGTGTCGTGCGGGAACGGTCCCACCCGGTTTTTCCGTCAAGGGGATGCGGTCGGAACACTGTTCCTTCGGTACTGTCGCCACTGCTGCGCGGCATTTCGGCTTTCCCGGGGACAGAATGCGCGTGAACTGTGCCCAGCTGCGGGATCATGCGGGGAATGCGCGCGATGGGGGCGACCGACACAGGCTTGCTGACCGAAATCCGGCCCGCGCCGGAATCATGGCCGGGGAACCGGGCGAAATCCTGCACCTGTCACCCAGCCAGGCCGCGCGCCGCCGTTCCAGGCTGAAGGCCGGGGGCGTGATCGCAAGCTACCGCGCGCGCCTTGATCCCGGCAGGCCGGGGCTGACGGTGCAGGCCATTGTCCGGGTCCAGATGACGGCGCACAACGCCGACAGCCCCGCGAACTTCGTCCGCCTTGTCGTGACCCTGCCCAAGGTCGTGGGCTGCTGGACGCTGACGGGCGAAGCCGACTGTCGGCCTGGTGTCCGGGTGGCCGACCTGCCGGCCCTTACCACCTTCATCCACCACCGTCTGCTTTCGCACCCTGCGGTCGCGCGCGTGCAAAGCCGGATCGTGATGGATCAGCCGAAGGCCGACGCGGGGCTGCCCTTGTGATCCCGCGTGAAAAGGGCAGGGCAGGTCCGCAGTGCCCCGCAATTCCGTGTCGCCCCGACCGGGCTCAATAGGTTGTGAACCCGCCATCGGTTGCGTAATTCGCGCCCGTCAGGTTGGACGACTCGGGCGACAGCAGAAACAGCATCACCGCAACCTGTTCCGCCGGGGTCGCATCGCGGCCATTCTGATCGGACCATTGCAGCAGGCTTTTGGTCTTTACCAGGGCGATGCCGGGCGGCTTGCCGGTGATTGCCGCCCGCTGGCGGATCAGGGCCATGGCGCGTTCGACCATCGGGGTTGCGGTATTCGCCATGCAGACCGAATTCACCCGGATGCCATAGGGGGCATAGTCGATCGCCGCGTTCTTGGTCAGCCCGTTCACCGCATGCTTGCTGGCCACATAGGACGGCGTCCCGCCAAAACCCCGCAGCCCTGCAACCGAGGCCACGTTGACGATGCTGCCACCGCGTTTCTGCGCCAGCATCTGGCGCAGTTCGCTGCGCATGCATTTGAAAACGCCGGTGACGTTCACGCGCATGACCACATCCCAGTAGGCATCGCTCGCCTCATCGATCCGGGCCATCACCAGGTCTTTCTGGTTTGCGTAATCCACCGGATCGCCGGGGAAGATCGCATCCATCACGCCCGCGTTGTTCAGGGCGCAGTCCAGCCCGCCGAACCGGTCCACCGCCGTTTTGACCATGGCCTCGCACACCGCATTTTCGGATACATCGCCAAAGACGAATCCGGCTTTGCCGCCTTCGGCCAGAACCTGGGCGATCACGGCGGCACCTTCGTCCTGCAGCCAGTCCACGCCCACCACATTGGCCCCTTCACGGGCCAGCCGCAGGGTTGCCATCCGGCCCATGCCACGGGCGCAGCCTGTGACGATCACCGTCTTGCCGGCAAAGCGGCCCGGTATGAAGAAATCATCAGGGATCGCCACGACATTGGTCAGGAAAGGATCCAGCGGGTCTGCGGGATCGCGCGGCGTGGCGAAAACTGCGGGAGACGCCACAGGCGTTTGTGTCTCGGTCCCGGATGCGGCGGCAGTTGCCGCCACGCTGCCGGCTGCGGCAAGGCCAAGAGTCCAAAGGGCGTCACGTCTGTCCATCGTCAAAGTCCTTTGCTGGGGCTGGAGGGGGGGATCAGAAGGCATAGCGCAGGAAAAACATCAGGCCGAGCCAGTTGCCGGGGTCGTCCAGCGCAAGGTCCACCGCCTCGCCGGGGACGGTGTAGGCGACCATCCCGTGGACATAAAGGTTGCGGCTGGCGAACCATTTCACGGTGACATTGGCTTCGTATCCGTATTCGGTGTCGCCCAGAAAGGTCAGCGCCGGATTGCCGCCGATGTTGTTCAGGCTGTCGGCGTAAAAGGCCCAAAGCTGGGGTACGATCTCGATCTTTGGCGATGGGCGCATCCGGGCCTGAAGGCGGTGCGCGATGACGTTGCTGTCCTGCACCACCTTGAAATGGTTCGATCCCTGAACCCATTGTTCGCCATTGCCGCCCGACAGCAGCGGGTCCCACCGCTCGTAGGTCGCCGTCGCCGGATCATCGCCGGAAAAATAGCTCAGGCGGTAGCCGACAGAGGGTGTCCAGGGCCGGTCGGCAAAGGTGTAGCCGGCCTCGACATAGGCGGCACTGGCATCCATGCTGAAGTTGCGGTTGGTCTGCCGGGCGATCTCGCCGCCAAAGAAGGGACCGGGGACATTTCCCGGTGCCTCCCAGGTGAAGCGCAGATCGACGGTCCTCAGCCCTTGGCGCGTGCCGATGACGCTGCCCGTCGGCCCGAAATAGGAAAAGTCCGATTGCGGCGACGACAGATAGCTTCCCGCCAGCATCAGGCCCGGCATCGGCATGGTTTCAATGTTGATGCCGCCGATGCGGGTATTGGTGTCGATGACCGGCAATTCATCCGGGTCGACATAGAACACCTCAAGCTTCGTCGTGTTGTAGGAAACCTGTCCAAGGGCCAGCAGGTCTGACGCCCAGCGGGCATTGGCCTGAAGGGCGGCACGTTCCTGGCCATTGGCGGCGGTGTTGGCAATCAGCAGGGCATTGGCCAGGGTGAACCGTTGCCGCCCGGCGGACAGGTTGAAGGCCAGCCTGTTGCCACTGGCCGATGTGCGCCCGCCGACAATGCCGATATAGGCGTCTTCAACCGCCGTGTAGCTGCGGGTCAGGTCGGTGAACAGTTCCTGCCCCTTGGACCCCGTGGTCATCAGGCTGAAGGCGCCATAAGCATAAAGTGACTCTGTGACCGGGGTGATTCCAGAGATGCCCAGCGTCACCAGCCCTTCAACCCAGCCTTCATAGGCCTTGCCTGCCGGATTGCCCTGAACCAGCGGGTTTCCCGCCAGCATCGCCTGCGGGTCGCCGTACCAGGCATTCTGATTGGCGTAATACAGACCCAGCGCATCCAGCTTGAACCGCAGGACCGTGCCGTTGCGGTCATAGATCAGCGGAAAATCCTTCGGGTTGCCGGTGATCGCATAGCCGCGCCCCGTGCCGGTCTGTCCGGCTGCGGCAAGCGTGACCGTCACCTGCACATCAAGCCCGCCGGCCCGGCCAAAGCCGAGGTCATAGGTGATGTCCGCCACATCCGGGTTGCGCAGCGCCCTGCCGATGGCAAAGGCGGCCCGGTCCTGCGAGAACAGCGTGCCGGGAAAGAAGGACAGCGCGCGCCGCACGGTGTCGGTGATGCGGTCATTCAGGCCCGCATCCGGGCCGGGATTGGCCAGACGGATCGAGACGGTTTCGATCTGGGCATTGTTGAACGGGTCGGCAAGGCCCACGCCCTGGGCCCGCGCGGGCGCACCGTGCAAAAGCATCGCCCCGGCAAGACCAAGGACCAGCCAGATCAGCACAAAGCACGGCCGAAGGGCGGCGGTTTGAAATTGCATTGCGGAACATCCTGATACCTGCACCCGCCTTCAGTATGGGCGCATCCCACAGGACGCCAAGCGGAAATGCCGGTTTGGCGCCGCGAACCTGCCCAGAATGAGCGGTCAGTCCGCCAGGGGCGAAAGCGCGCAGTAAAGACGCGCCAGGCGCTGCAATCCGCGCCTGTCCAGATCCTTCAGATCGCGGCGCAGGGTCGATGCCCCGTCCGCCACGACAATGCGCCACCGCCGGTCGGCCCCCTGTTCGACCCATCCCAGATCAGACAGGGCACCAAGCTTGCGGCGCACCGTTTCCCTGGACAGCCCGGTCACATCCGCGATGCGGGAGGCAGACATTGCACCGGACGGGACCGATCCCCTGTCCTTTTGTACCGAGGTTTGCGCCTCGATGTGTCTCTGGCCCAGAACGGCCAGCACCAGCACCTTGGTCAGGTCGCCCGAGAATTCCCGGGCACAGTCCGCCAGGTGTTCCGTCAGAAACTGCACATAGTGGTACTGCACCTGCGCATAATTGCGCTGGAACGCCTCTTGGACCGGCACGGCGCGCTTTTGCCGCAGGTCTGCGCTGCCTGGGTCTGAAGGGTCATCGGTCACGATACGGCCTTCCTGCGCCGGGATGCCGGTGATTGAAACAGCGGGCCGCCCCCCGTCCGCCGGGCGGCGACCCTGCGCAGGTCAGAAGTCGAACAACTCGCCCAGAAAGCTTTCGCGCCGCTTCTTCCTGTAGCCGCGACGGTAGTCGTCGTCATCATCGTCATGTTTGCCATAGGGGCGGCCCTGCGGCGGCCAGGGCTGCTGCGGCGGCTGCTGCTGCGGCGGCTGCTGATAGACGGGCGGCGGCGCCGGCTGCGGGGCCGCCGCGGGCCGGGCAGGGGCAGCTTCGGGGGCCGCGCCCAGCGAGCGTTCGATGATCTTGTCCAGCTCTCCCCTGTCCAGCCAGACGCCCCGGCATTTCGGGCAATAGTCAATCTCGACCCCGCCGCGATCGGCCATGACCAGGGTTTCGTTGTCCACAGGGCAGCGCATCAGCTTCTCCATCCTTGTTGCTGTGGCCAAGATGGGGATGCGGCAGCGTGGCGCAAGTCCTGCGCTGATAACAGTTTCTTCAGGGCGCAGCGGGGGCGGAAAGCTGGTAGTGGGTCAGTTTGAAATCTGGCGAGGTTGACGTTGCACCGGAACCGACGCATGCACCCCGCGTTAACCCGCCATGCAGCATGATGTGATCGTGCGGCCTCTACTCTTGCCGCGATTACAACCCATGTAAAGGCTCTGGCCAAATCACCTTGGGCTGTGGCATCGTCGGTGCAAGCCGGGAACGCGGCGTAAGGCAGTTGGGAGTTGGACGATGCCGCAAGGACCGAACGGGCAGAAGCGCCCTGCGGACGTGATCGGCAATGCGGTACGCATCGCGCGGATCGCGACCGGAGAAATCGAAGATACAGAATTGAGGCAGCCTGCCAAGCGCGCGAGCGGTTTTGCGGGGGCCAAGGCGCGCTTGAAGGCAACGACCGCACAAGAGCGCAGCGAGATCGCTCGTGTTGCAGCGGAGAGCCGATGGAAGCGATAAACGTTGATCAGCTTACCCATACTGTCCTTGCACAGGTAAATGATGATCTAGGCAAGAAAATGGGTGGTGATGTTGTTCTGATAAACTCGGGGATGTTTCCGCCGCTTGATGATGAATTTCGGGTGGCAATCGAAGCGGTTCGGGAATCAAGCAATAAGACTCATTTGATAGTCTTGCTCGAAACCGATGGTGGACTGATGGAGACGGTCGAGCGATTGGTAGCCGTGATGCGAACGCATTACGAACCGACATTCCCCAAGTGGCATGCCGACTGACGTGAAGATCGCCTGAAACCGATCTCTGGACAAGCATTTTCCGCCCCGACCGGCGTCTGCGGTCGCGCAAGCTGCTGGAGC